>CAZBZD010000065.1:0-9932 GCA_964496295.1 uncultured Rhodanobacteraceae bacterium
TGCTAGTATCCCCAGAACGCGACACAATCCGCCACACAAGAGGAGGGCGAAGCGTGCCGCGACCGCTAGCGGTGGGGCCAGGGCAAAACTGTCCCTCTCTCTCCGCCAGATACGCAAAACGCCCCGATCGGGGCGTTTTGCGTATCTGGCGGAGAGGATGTGCGGGAGGCCTTCCCGGACGGGTTCGACGATTTTGTCGGGAACAAAGTCGGACCGCCGCAGGCGGGCCCGCAACGCAGCGAAGGCGTGAGTCCCGGGGAGGCGGGCACTCCCGGCCTGCCATGCTGGCGTGTCCCACCTGCCGCGTGGCCGCAAAAGGCCCATGGCGGCAGGAGCCAGCAGGGCGGGTTCCTGCGCGCGGGCGCGTGGCAGGCCGGAGGTGCTCCGTCTCGCCCCGCAAGCCGCCCCCCCATTATCCTTGTGCAACCTTTCGAACGGATTGCCCGCATGAACCAGATCGAAGTCCCCGTTTCCTTCGGCGAACTGATCGACAAGATCACCATCCTGGAAATCAAGTCCGAGCGCATCGACGATGCCGACAAGGTGGCCAACGTGCGCCGCGAGCTGGACCTGCTGGAGGCCACCTGGCAGGCGCACGAGGCGTCGGGCACGGACATCGGCGGCGAACGCGCCGGACTCAAGGCCGTCAACGAGGCCCTCTGGGACATCGAGGACCGCATCCGGCTCAAGGAAAAGGCGCAGGCGTTCGATGACGAATTCATCCGCCTGGCACGGTCGGTCTACGTGCGCAACGACGAACGCGCGGCGGTCAAGCGTGCCATCAACCTCAAGCTGGGTTCGACCCTGGTCGAGGAAAAGTCCTACCAGGACTACAGCCACTGACCGTTTTCCGGTCGCGTTGCCGTGATTTCCGTCACGGACGGAAAGACATCCATTTACGCGGTGTTCCGGAATGTCGACCGGAACTGAACTCCGGCGGAATCACGGGCCCGGAAGCTCCCCGCAAGCGGCCCGGCTTGCGTTAGGTTGATCGACGCAGCGCGTTGGCCTGTTCGTGTCGCGCTCGTGCGTGCGCTGCCGTACACGCGTCCCACTTTTCCGAGGAGATGCTGCATGCCCAGCACGAAACACCGCATCCTTTGCCTTGCCGCCGGCATGACGGCCATGGTGGCATTCGCCGGCTGTTCCAGTTACGTCAAGCGCAGCGAGTTCAATGCCGCCGTGGCCAAGCTGCAGAATACCGACCAGGGTCTGCAGCAGCAGATCGATTCGCTGTCGCAGGACATGCAGCAGCACTTCGCCAAGTACGATGCGCAGATCACGGCGATGCAGGGCCGCATCCGCGTGGACACGGTGGCGCACTTCGCCTTCGACGAGGCCACCCTCGAGGACCGGGACAAGGCCATGCTGGACGAGTTCGCCAGCGTGATGAAGCAACATCATTCCGATGCGCTGGTGACGGTCGAGGGCTTTACCGACCCCGCCGGCTCGGCCGCCTACAACAAGCGCCTGGGCAAGGAGCGCGCCGATGCCGTGCGCGACTACCTGGTCAACCAGGCCGGCATGGCCGCCAGCCAGGTGCGTGCGGTCAGCTACGGCGAGGCCGGCAACCGCCAGGTCAAGCCGGGCGCTTCCGGAAGCCCGGGCGCGCCCAATCGCCGTGTCTCGCTGGTGATCGACTACGCCGGCGCCAGCAGCTGACGTCGTCTTCCAGGCTCCGACGAAACACCCGGGACAGCGTGGCTTCCCGGGTGTTTTTCGTTGCCGCCTACTGGAACAGGAACTTGCCGCAGCCTTCGTACTGGCTGGCACCGACATCCAGTTCCGCGGCGGCGGTCAACTGCTTGTCGCCGGTGTCTTCCTGGCACTGGCCCCGGTGGATCGTGAGTTGCACCGGCGTGCCGTCCGTGCTGGTTCCGCGGAACCCCACCGTGCCCGTTTCCGGGTCGCTGAAGGGACGGGAAGCGGGCACCTCCACGTGGCGCCGGCTTTCGTCCAGGACGATGAACAGCGTGGGAGTGCGGCTTTTCTGCACCTCCACGCTCCAGCCGGGGGAACGACCGCTGGCGCGAAAGGCCATGCCGCGGGCGCGTGCGGCATCCCACGGGGAGGTTTCCGGCGCCGTGCCCGGGGCGGGAGCCGGCGCGGTCGTGCCGGGCCGGGCGGGAGCGGGAGTGGCCGGGGCGGGCGGCGGCGCCTGCACGCCGCCCATGGTCTGGCAGCCAGCCAGGGCCAGGGCGCAGATCGACACCGGGAGCCATTTGCGATGCATGGCCGGACCTCGTGGGGAACAGGCGTCCATTCTGCGGCAATCGGCGTGCCGGAGTCTGACCTGAAGCTGTCTCAACCCGCCTTTGCGCGGGTGGCACGACGCAGCTTCGCACCGCCCACCTCGGACGACCAGTCGAGCTCGCCGTCGATCACGATCCGGCTGTGTCCGCCGACCCAGACCTCGCCCTGGTCGTCCATGTGCAGGGACAGGCGCGCATCATGGCCGATCTCGCGGCCCTGGCTGACACGGTAGCCGCGGGCCAGCGGACCGTGCGGATCGCGCATGGCGATGAACGCGGCGATCAGGCCGTTGGCCGCGCCCGAGGCCGGGTCTTCGACGATGCCCGCGCCGGCGGGGAAGGCGCGCACGGCCAGGTCGTGGTGGTCCGCGTCGCGGCTGCGGGCGAAGGCGCACAGACCCATGCTGTCGCTGGCGTGGGCAAGCGCGGCCAGCGTCGCGTGGTCGGGTTGCCAGGCGCGCAGCCGGGCCTCGTCGTCGAACTCGGCCAGCCACCAGCGGCGGCCACCCTCGACGAGGGCGCATCCCAGCGCACCGGGGACGATCCCGTCGAGGATGTGCGACAGGCGGGCGGCGGCCTCGTCGCCTTCGCACAGGATGCTTGCCCGGGGCGTGCGGATGAACAGTTCGCGCGCGGCGGACAGGTCGCCGCGCACGCGCAGGGGCAGCACGCCGGCACCGCATTCCTGCATCAGCAGGCCCTGGCGCGCGCGTGCCCATCCGGTTTGCAGCACGGCGTTGGCGCTGCCGATGCTGGGGTGGCCGGCGAACGGGATTTCCTTGTGCGGGGTGAAAATGCGCAGCCGGTAGTCGGCTTCGGCGGCGCGCGGCGGCAGCACGAAGGTGGTTTCCACCAGGTTCGTCCAGGTGGCGAACTGCTGCATTTGCGCGTCGTTCCAGTGCGCGGCGCCGAACACGACGCCGAGCGGGTTGCCGCCGCCGGTACGGGCGGGGAAAACGTCCAGTTGCAGGTAGCGAAGCGGAAACATGGCGCGGGCCGGAATAATGAGGAGGGGGACGGGGCAGCGGGTCGCCCGGGAATCATAACCGCTGGGCGCGGGGTTCGACATGAACGGACGTCATGAGCGCGCGCTTCCGTCGCCGCCGTCTCGGGCCGCCGCGGCGGCGCGTACGCGCGGGGCGGCGGTTTGCTACAGTCGCGCTTTGCTCCGGAGCGTGTCCATGCCTGCCACCCTGCTGATCATTGCCGTCACCTGCGTGGTCTCCTTCCTGGCCTTCAAGCGCCCGCCGCTGTGGCACAAGCTGGTGCTGTGGCCGCCGGGCATCACCCGGAAGCACGAATACTGGCGGCTGCTGACCTCGGGTTTCGTGCACGCCGACCTGCAGCACCTGCTGTTCAACATGATCACGCTGTTCTTTTTCGGTCGCCTGACGGAGCGGTTTTTCGCCTTCCATCTCGGCGAGGCGGGATACGTGCTGTTCTACCTCGGCGGCATCGTGGTGGCGATCGTGCCCAGTTACCTGCAGCATCGCCACCGGGCCGATTACGTCAGCCTGGGCGCGTCCGGCGCGGTGTCGGCGGTGCTTTTCGGGTTCATCCTGATGCAGCCGTGGGCGTTGATCTTCGTGTTCTTCTTTCCGTTGCCGGCGCTGCTGTATGCCGTCATGTACGTGGGCTACAGCATCTACATGGACCACCGCGGGCGGGACAACGTCAACCACAGCGCCCACCTGTGGGGAGCCGCGTACGGCGTGCTGTTCACGCTGGCGGTGGAGCCCCGCACGGGGGCGTTGTTCGTCGAGCGGGTGCTGCACCCGCATTTCTGAGGTTGCCGGGCCCGGAAACGGCGGTTGAACGGATTTTCGCGGCAGTTGCCATTTCGGCCGGCGAATGCATGTACAATGCAGTTTCTGTGTTTGCCTGGTCGCCGTGCATCGTGGCCTGATGCAGCAGATTCAACGGCCTTGGCCCCGATCCGCTTCATCTCCTCTGCCTGTTCCTTGCAATCCCAGTTCCGATGCGGATGTCCCGCGTCGCGAAATTCTACTTTGTATTGAGGACTCCAAAGATGTCGGATCGCCAAACCGGTACCGTCAAATGGTTCAACGAAGCCAAGGGCTTCGGTTTCATCACCCAGGCCAACGGGCCGGATTTGTTCGTGCATTTCCGCTCCATCGAAGGCACGGGTTTCCGTACCCTGGCCGAGGGCCAGGAAGTGACCTTCGTGGTCGTCGAGGGCCAGAAAGGCCCGCAGGCCGACGAGGTGCGTGTCGCCTGAGACCCGTCGCGGTCATCAAGCCAAACCGAATGCCGGGCAGGTCACCTGCCCGGCATTTTTCATGGCCGCGTTTCAGATGCCGGCGCCGGCCAGCATGGTGGCGATGGCGTCCAGGTCGTGCTGGGGCGACGGCCCGGCATGGCGGCCCGTGGTGGTGGTCGGGCGGGCGTAGTCTTCCAGCATCAGCGAGAACGCCAGGTGTTTTCCCGAGGCGGTCGTGACGTAGCCCGACAAGGTGTAGCTGTAGCGCAGCGTGCCGGTCTTGGCCTGGATGTTGCCCGCCGCCGGGGTATGGCGCATGCGCCATTCGAGCGTGCCGTCGACGCCGGCCACCGGCAGCGCGTCGCGGTAGGCCGCGGCAAACGGCTGGCGCGCCGCCCAGGCCAGCAGCCGGGTGGTGGCGCGCGGCGTGACCAGGTTCTTGCGCGACAGGCCGCTGCCTTCCTCGAAGCGCGCCTGGTAGCGGTTGATGCCGATCCGACGCAGCATCGCGCGCATCGCGCACAGTCCCCAGCCGTCGGTGGTGCGCGGCGCCGCGGTCCGGTCCGGGCAGTCTCCGCCCTGCGCGAAATGCGCGCCCGACTGCAGCAGCAGCAACTGGGCGTACAGGTTGTCGGAATGTTTCAGGGTGTGGTGCACGATCTCGGCCAGGGGCGGGGAGGCGGCATCGGCGATTTCCACGGTGTCCGGCGCGCCGACGGCGGCGTCGCTGCGTGGCCAGTGCAGGGTGCGCACGCCGCCTTGCACGTCGATGCCGTGGCGGACCAGCGCCTCCAGCAGCAGCTCGCCGGCCATCCTGGCGGGATCCGGGGCCGACAGCGCGAAGCGGCGCGTTTTCGCGTCGGGACGCATTGCGCCGTAGAGGAGCAACCGGTTCGATCCGGGCGGACGGTAGATGCCGAAATCGGCATAGCTGGCCGAGGGATCGGTCTGGGTCAGGTTGACGATGTCGAGGCCGGGCATGGCGGGCGTGGTACGCACGCTGCAGCACAGGCCCTTTTCCGGGCCGACGTACAACGCGAACGAATTGCCCTGCACGGTCAGCGCCGAGGCCGGCGGCGCGAACCAGCTCTGCAGGTCGCGCGCTTCCCAGCCGCGCGCGATGCTGGAACCGGCGAAGAACGTGTCGTCGGCGACCAGCGCGCCGCTGACGCGGGTCACCCCGCGGTTGGCCAGCGCGGCCGCCATCTGGTCGGCCCAGGCCGTGGGCACGCTGCCGTTGTCGCCGCTGCCGAGGGTGGGGTCGCCGCGTCCGTAGAGAACGAGGTCGCCGTCGATGACGCCTCCGCGCGGCTGCGCCGTGGCGTAAAGGGAGGTGCGGATGCGGTAGTTCGTGCCCAGCGTCGACAGGGCCAGGGCCGCCGTGTAGAGCTTGGTGTTGGACGCGGGAATGGCGAGCTTGCCGGCCTGGTGCGCATACACGACGCGGCCCGAATCCAGCGATACCACGCTGATGCCCCATTGCGCCGTGGCGAACCGCGATTGCGAGATGAACGCGTCGATGCGGCTGGCCAGGGCGCTGTCGTCCGGACGGGCCGGCGGGGACGCCGTGGCGGTGGCCGGCACGGCCTGCGGTGCGGCGCGGGTCGTGGCCTGGAGCGGTCTGACCGGGGCCGCGCCGGCACAGCCGGCCAGCAGGCAGATCGAGAAAGTCAGGGAAGCGAGCAGGGCGGAGCGGTGCCGGATGGTTGCAGTCATGCGCAAACAGTATCAGCCCGTTCCGGCGGCATCCTGAACGCCGTGCTCCGGCAGCCAGCCATGCTGCCGGCGGATGCGCGCGGCCAGCCATGCCATGCTCATGGCGCGGATGGCCATGAAACCGAGGAACGCCAGCCACAGGCCCTGGTTGCCCAGCGGCCGCAGCAGCCATGCCAGGGCGACGAAGCCGAGCGCGCTGGCAAGCATGCTGTCGCGCATCTCGCGGCCCCGCGTGGCGCCGACGAACAGGCCGTCCAGCAGGTAGCTCCAGACGGCCACCAGCGGCAACGCGGCCAGCCACTTCAGGCTGGCGTAGGCGGTGACGCGGACGCTGGCGATGCTGGTCTGCAGGTCCACGAACAGGTGTCCGCCCCACCAGAACGCCAGCGCGAAGGCCAGGCTGCCCGCGAGCGACCAGCCACCGGCCACGACCAGCGCGCGCCGCAAGGCCGTGCCGTCGCGCGCGCCGATGGCATGCCCGCTCATGGCCTCCACCGCGTTGGCCAGCCCGTCCAGGGCAAACGAAACCAGCATCAGGCCGTTCAGCAGCAGGGCGTTGGCGGCGACGACGTCGCTGCCCAGGCGCGTGCCCAGCACGGTCAGGGCGAAAAACACGCCCTGCAGCGCCAGGCTGCGCAGGAAGATGTCGCGGTTGACGACCAGCAGGGGACGCCAGTGGCGCCAGGCGCGAAGGCCGCCCCAGTCCGTGCGGCCGGCGTGCCGCGACAGCTCGCGCTTCACGCAGGCCAGGCCGAACGCGCTGCCGCACCACGCGCCGCATACCGAGGCCAGGGCGATGCCGTCGACCGCCCATCCGAAGCCGAACACGAACAGCAGGTTGAGCACGATGTTGACCAGGTTGGTCGCCAGCAGCATGCCCAGCGCCGCCCGCGCGTTGCCGGTGCCCAGCAGCCAGCCGGTCAATGCGTAATTGACCAGCGCCGCCGGCAGCGCCAGCAGGCGCAGGTGCAGGTAGCCGAGGGCCAGGGCATCCAGGGTTGCCGAGGGTTTCATCACCGCCAGCACGAAAGGCAGCAGGGGCCACGCAAGCGCCAGCAGGGCCAGCGCCATCAGCAGGCCCAGCAGCAGCGATTGCAGCAGGACCCGGCGCAGCACGTCGCCGTCGCGCCGGCCGCTGGCCTGCGCGGCAAAGCCGGTGGTGCCCATGCGCAGGAACCCGCACAGCCACGCCAGCAGGGTGAAGACGGCGCTGCCCACGGCCACGGCCGCCAGTTGCCCGGCATGCGCCAGGTGGCCCGCGACCGTGCTGTCGACCAGCGACACCAGCGGCACGCTCAGGTTGGAGATGATCATGGGCGTGGCCAGCGCCCGGACGCGGCGGTGCGTGGGGCGATGGTGCCAGTCTTCGAGCAGGCGCGACAGCATGCGGGCCGTTCCGCGGCGGGGAGGGTGGCCATCATAAACGGCGTTCGCGGTTTGCATCACGCGGGCATGGCTCCTAGCCTTGGAACCTCATGCCGGCGACATTGCCGGCGACATTCATGTCATTCGGAAATTTTCATGCAGATCGAAGATCGTCGCGTCGCCTCCTTTCATTACACCCTGACCAACGACGGCGGGGATGTCATCGACAGTTCGCGCGAACGCGAGCCGCTGGCCTACCTGCACGGCGCCGGCAACATCGTGCCGGGCCTGGAAAAGGCCATGGCCGGCCGCCAGGCCGGCGACACCTTCAAGGTGGAGGTGAAGCCGCAGGAGGGCTACGGCCCGCGCCACGACGAACTGGTGCAGACCGTGCCGATGAAGGCCTTCCAGGGCGTGCCCGAGGTCAAGCCGGGCATGCAGTTCCAGGCCAACGGCCCGCAGGGCCCGATGCTGGTCACCGTGAAGGCGGTCGACGGCGACGAGGTCAGCATCGACGGCAACCATCCGCTGGCCGGCCAGAACCTGCACTTCGACGTCGAGGTGACCGAGGTGCGCGAGGCGACCGAGGAAGAGCTCACGCACGGCCACGTGCACGGCGAGGGCGGCCACCAGCACTGATTTTCCCGACAGGAGACGCGCATGGCACGCATCGAGGATTACGCCGTCATCGGCAACGCCGAAACCATGGCCCTGGTGCGCCGCGATGCATCCATCGACTGGTTGTGTCTGCCCCGGTTCGATTCCGATGCGTGCTTTGCCGCCCTGCTGGGAGACGAAGGCAACGGGCACTGGCGGATCGCCCCCGCCGATGCGAAGGCGCGTGCCGAACGCCGTTACCGCGACGGCACGCTGGTGCTCGAGACCGAGTTCGAATGCGCCGACGGCCG
Source organism: uncultured Rhodanobacteraceae bacterium (assembly GCA_964496295.1). Classification (GTDB taxonomy): domain Bacteria; phylum Pseudomonadota; class Gammaproteobacteria; order Xanthomonadales; family Rhodanobacteraceae; genus Oleiagrimonas. The sequence goes on from CAZBZD010000065.1 coordinate 8,463, forward strand.
GGTCAGGGTTGTCGACTGCATGCATGCGCACGAGGACGAGAAGGTCGAGGTGCTGCGCCTGGTCGAGGGCATCGAGGGCACGGTGCCCATGCGCATGCGGTTGTGCCTGCGTTTCGGCTACGGCCGCGTGGTCCCGTGGGTGACGCGCACCGGCGACGGTCGCCTGCAGGCCGTGGCCGGTCCCGACCGGGTGGTGCTCGCGACCCCGGTCGAGCTGCACGGCAAGGATCTCGTGACCCATGCCGAGTTCAGCGTGGAGCCCGGCCGGAAGGTGCCGTTCGCCATGACCTGGGTGCCGTCGTGGAAGGCCGCGCCGGCCTCGCCCGACGTCGAGGCGCTGGTCGAACGCCATGCCCGCGAGGGCTCGGCCTGGTCGGACCGTTGCCGCGAGGCGGGTCCCTGGACCGACGCCGTCCGGCGCTCGCTGGTCACGTTGAAGGCGCTGACCCATCGCGACACCGGCGGCATCGTCGCCGCGCCCACGACCTCGCTGCCCGAGCAGCTGGGCGGGTCGCGCAACTGGGACTATCGCTACTGCTGGTTGCGCGATGCCACGCTGACCCTGTCGGCCCTGATCGAGGCCGGTTACACCGATGCGGCGGCGGCCTGGCGCGAATGGCTGCTGCGTGCCGTGGCCGGCGACCCGTCGCAGTTGCGCATCATGTACGGGCTGGCCGGCGAGCGCCGCCTCAGCGAATACGAATTGCCGTGGCTTCCGGGCTATGAATCCAGCGCGCCGGTGCGGGTCGGCAATGCCGCCAGCGACCAGTTGCAGCTGGACGTGTACGGCGAAGTGATGGACGCCCTGCACCAGGGGCGTCGCCACGGCCTGGGCGTGGAGAAGGCGGGGTGGAGCCTGCAATGCAAGCTGGTCGAGCACCTGGAATCGATCTGGCGGCAGCCGGACGAGGGCATCTGGGAAATCCGCGGCCCGCGCCGCCATTTCACCTATTCCAAGCTGATGGTGTGGGTCGCGTTCGACCGCATGATCCGCAGTGCCGGGGAGTTCGATCTCGACGGCCCGGTGGAGCACTGGCGCGAGATCCGTGAACAGGTGCACGAGGACGTGTGCAAGCACGCCTTCGATGCAAAGCAGGGCAGTTTCATGCAGTACTACGGGGCGAAGACCGAGCTCGATGCCAGCCTGCTGCACATTCCGCTGGTCGGTTTCCTGCCGATCGACGACGAGCGTGTCACCGGGACCATCGACGCCATCGAGAAACGCCTCACCACCGACGGTTTCGTGCGCCGTTACGACACGGATTCGTCCGTGGACGGCCTGAGCGGCGACGAGGGCGTGTTCCTGGCCTGCAGCTTCTGGCTGGTCGAATGCATGACCATGCAGGGCCGCCTGGACGAGGCGCGCGCCCTGTTCGAAAAACTGCTGGCTTTGCGCAACGACGTCGGCCTGCTGTCGGAGGAATACGACGTCGACGCCGGGCGCCAGGTGGGCAACTTCCCGCAGGCGTT
>CAZBZD010000066.1:0-9797 GCA_964496295.1 uncultured Rhodanobacteraceae bacterium
CCCAACGGTACCGATGCCGACTGCTTGACCGTGCGCAGCACGAAACTGGAATTGACATCGGCGACGCCGCTGGCGTTGAGCAGGCGGTCGAGCAGGAAACGCGAGAAGTGCTCCAGGTCGCTGACGTAGACGTGCAGCAGGTAGTCCATGTCGCCGGTCAGGGCGTGGCAGGTGGCAACCTCGTCCCAGCCGTTGACGCGTTCGACGAAGGCTTCCACGGTGGCGCTGTCGTGCTGCTTCAACTGCACGCGCACGAAGGCCTGCAGGTCCAGCCCCACGGCCGTGGCGTCGACGCGGGCGGCGTAGCCGGCGATCACGCCGTCGCGTTCCAGGCGCTGCACGCGGCGCAGGCAGGCCGAGGCCGACAGGTTCACGCGGGTGGCCAGCTCGGCGTTGGTGATGCGGCCGTCGGCCTGCAGGCAGGCAAGAATCTGGCGATCGATGCGATCCAGTGGCATGCACGAAGCATGCATGTGCCGGCCGGCATGCGCAAGGATCTTGTGCACGACGGCCATGACGGCCGGTATCCGTCGATCCGCGGGGCGCGGCCTGCGCGACCCGGTCCGGCGGCGTTCGGCACGCGGGGTTGCCTAAACCGGCGCGAAACGGGGCGACGCGATGGGGACGCGGCATGGGCGCGCCGCGCCGGCGCGCACGCTACCATGACCGGCACGCACGCTTTTGCCCGCGACGCGGAGTCGCGGGCGCTGTCGTGCCCGTGGCCCGCGGATCCATTGCCGAGCCATCCCGACAAGGAAAGGAGACATGCGCATGAACGCACCCGGACAGCCCGGCAACGCGCCCACCTGGGCCAGCAGCGCGAAGGACATGGTCGGCACCGCCATCGGTGCGAGCCAGGTCTGGTTCACGCTCGGTCACGGCATCCTGAACGAGGTGTTCTGGCCGTCCTGCAGCCTGCCGCAGATCCGCGACCTCGGCTTCATCGTCGCCGGCGACGATTTCTGGACCGAGGTGAAACGCGAGAACCGCTATCAATTGTCCACCCCCGACCCGGCCGTGCCGCTGCCCACGGTGGTGCACGAGCATCCGCGCTACAGGCTGGAACTGGAATTCGTGGTCGACCCGCTGCGCGACGCGGTGCTGATCCGCTACCGGCTGCACGGCGAAAACCTGCGCCTGTACGTGCTGCTGGCGCCGCACCTGGACAGCTCCGGCCACGACAACCAGGCCTGGGTCGAGGCCGATGCCCTGCATGCCGCCAGGGGTCCGGCCGCGCTGGCGCTGATGGTCGACGGCGGTTTCGCCCGCGCCAGCGCCGGCTATGTCGGCCATTCCGACGGCTGGCAGGATTTTCACCGGCACGATGCGATGACCTGGCAATACCTGCGCGCCGGCGCCGGCAACGTGGCGCTCACCGGCGAGCTGACGCGCAACGACGGCACGCTGGTGCTGGGCCTGGCCGGCACGCCCGAGGGCGCGAAGACGCTGGCGCATTCGGCGCTGGCCTCGGGCTTTGCGCTGGCGCGCGAGCGCTACGTCGCCGGCTGGGAAGACTGGGCGAAGGGCCTGCACGTGCCTTCGCGGCGCAAGCCGCTGGCCGAAGCCGCGCGGCGCGCCGCGATGGTGCTCAAGGTGCACAACGACGTCACCTATCCGGGCGCGGTGGTGGCCAGCCTGTCCACGCCCTGGGGCGCGAGCCGCGACGATCCCGGCGGCTACCATCTGGTGTGGCCGCGCGACGCGGTCGAGGCCGGGTTCGCCTTTCTCGCCTGCAAGCAGCATGTGGAAGCGCGCACCATGCTGGCCTACCTGATCGCCATGCAGCAGCCGGACGGACGCTGGCTGCAGAACAATTTCAGCGACGGACGCCCGTTCTGGACCGGCATCCAGCTCGACGAGGTGGCGCTGCCGGTGGTGCTGGCGGCCAAGCTGGACGAGCTGGGCGAGCTGGGCGAAATGCGCGACGAGGCCGTGCACATGGCGCGGCGCGCGCTGGCCTACGTGGCCCGTACCGGCCCGTTCAGCCCGCAGGACCGCTGGGAAGAAAACGCCGGCGCCAACCCGTTCACGCTGTCGACCATGATCGCCGCGCTGGTCGCGGGCGTGGAGCACGGCTTTCTCGACGAGGCCGACGCCGCCGGCGCGCTGTCGCTGGCCGACGACTGGAACGCGCGCATCGAGGAATGGACTTACGCCGATGCCACGGATCTGGACCGCAAGCACGACATCGACGGGCACTACGTGCGCATCACGCCACCGTGCCAGACGGCCGAACGCGGTCGCGTGAAGCTCAAGAACCGCGGCGGCGAAAGCATGCGCACGCACGACCTGCTGGGCATGGAGTTTCTGTACCTGGTGCGCATGGGCCTGCGCGCGGCCGACGACGCGCGCATCCGCGACAGCGTGAAGCTGGTCGACGAACTGCTCGCCGTGCACACGCCCACCGGCGTGTTCTACCACCGCTACAACCAGGACGGCTACGGCGAGCATGCCGACGGCAGCCCCTTCGACGGCACCGGCATCGGCCGCGCCTGGCCGCTGCTGACCGGCGAGCGCGGCCACTACGCCATCGACGCCGGCGAGGATCCGGCGCCCTACCTCGACGCCATGCTCGCCAGCGCCAGCGACGGCGGCATGATTCCCGAGCAGGTCTGGGACACTTCGCCGATTCCCGAAAAGCACCTGTTCCCCGGTCGGCCTTCGGGCAGCGCCATGCCGCTGGTGTGGGCGCACGCGGAACTGCTCAAACTGGTGATCGCGAGCAAGCGCGGCGAGCCGATCGAACGCCTCAAGGCGGTCGCCGCACGCTACCGCAAGCCGCGCGCGTCGAGCTGCCGGCACTGGCGCGACAACTCGCCGTGCACGCGACTGGACGCCGGCATGCCGCTGGCCGTCGAAGCCGTCGCGCCGTTCGTGCTGCACGTCGGCGTCGACGGCTGGCAAGGCGTCACCGACATCGACAGCCGGCCGGCCGGGCTGGGCCTGCACGCGGTCGTGCTGGACCCGGCCAGGCTGGGCGCGACCGCCAGCATCGAGTTCACGCGCCGCTTCGACAACACACGCGGCTGGGAAGGACGCGACTGGCAGGTACTGATCAAGCCGACCTGACGCCGCCTTGTTGACCCGGACATCCACCCCGACGCCGCGCGTTTTCCCCCGCGCGGCAAGCCCCCGGCGCCGCGTCCGCCCCGCGGGCGGCACCCCCGGGACACGTCGCACACGAAGGAACGCGACATGACACGAAGGAGACCGTGATGGAGCCACGGCACCCGCACATCCTCATGCTCGGCTGGGAATACCCGCCGCGGGTGGCCGGCGGCCTGGGCAAGGCCAGCCAGGGCCTGGCGCGCGGCCTGGCGGCGCTGGGCGCGACAGTCGATTTCGTGCTGCCGCGCGCGCCCTGGCGCGAGGATGCGCCGGCGCTGGCGGTCGGCGGCGTGCGCGCATGGCTGGCACGTGGCGATGCCCCGCGCGCGCCGGTGCCGGTGGTGCGATCCGGCCTGAACGTGTTCGCCATACCGTCCGGCCTGCATCCCTACGCGCGCCCGCTCGACGACGACCGTGCCGGCACGCCGGCCACCTGGCCGGAGACGGAACCGGATTTCGCCGACCCGTTGTACGGCCACGACCTCGGGCACGAGGTCGCCCGCTTTGCCGACGAGGTGGTCGCGCTGGCGCCGCGGCTCGATGCCGAGCTGGTGCACGCCAACGACTGGATGAGTTTCCCGGCCGCCTTCGCCGCGGCGCGCGCGCGCCATCTGCCGGTGTTCCTGCACGTGCATTCGACCGAATACGACCGCAGCGGCGAGGCCGTGAACCCCTTCATCGCCGACATCGAGCGCCAGGCCTTCGCGCATGCCGCGCACGTGTTCGCCGTCAGCCGCTACACCGCGCACGTGCTCGCCACGCGCTACGGCGTGCCGGCCGAGCGCATCAGCGTGGTCTACAACGCGCCCGACGCGGGCGAGCGCAGGTTCCGCGCCCTGCTGCCCGCCGCCGACCGCGCGCCGTGGGTGGTGTTTCTGGGTCGGCTGACTTTCCAGAAGGGGCCGGATCATTTTCTGCGCGCGGTTGCGCAGGTCGCGCGGCTGCGGCCGGACGCGCGTTTTCTGGTCTGCGGCGGTGGCGACATGGCCGACGGCCTTGCGCAACTGGCCGGGTCGCTCGGCATCGCCGAGCGCGTCGTGTTCACCGGTTTTCTCGGTCCGGCGGCGGTCGAGCGCGTGCTGGCGCAGGCGCGCGTGCTGGTGATGCCGAGCGTGTCCGAACCGTTCGGGCTGGTCGCGCTGGAAGCGCTGGGGCTGGGCACGCCGGTGATCGTGTCGCGCCAGTCCGGCGTGCGCGAAGTGCTCGGCCACGCGCTGGAAGTGGATTTCTGGGACCACGACAAGCTCGCCGACCAGATCCTCGCCGTGCTGCGCCTGCCGGCCCTGAACACGCAACTGGTCGAGACCGGCGGCACGGCGCTGTCGCGGTTGTCCTGGGAGGCCTCGGCCGCGCGCATCCTCGATGTCTGTCGCCGCGTCGCCGGCACGCCGGGAGCCGGTCCATGAGCCTGTCGGTGTGTTTCTATTTCGAGGTGCACCAGCCCTGGCGCCTGCGCACCTACCGCTACGCCGAGGTCGGCCGCGACCACGCCTATTTCGACGACGACACCAACCGGCGCATCCTGCGGCGCGTGGCGGACAAGTGCTACCTGCCGATGAACCGGCTGCTGGAAGACCTGATCCGGCGCCACTGGCCGCACTTCCGCGTCAGCTATTCGATCACCGCCACGGCGCTGGAACAGATGCAGGCCTGGGCGCCGGACGTGCTCGCCTCGTTCCGCCGCCTGGTCGCCAGCGGCGGCGTCGAACTGCTGGCCGAGACTTCGCACCACAGCCTCGCGGCGCTCTACGACCCGGTCGAATTCGCGGCCGAGGTCGCCCTGCACCGCACGCGCCTGACGCGCACGATCGGGGCGCCCGGGCCGGTGTTCCGCAACACCGAGCTGATCATGGACGACGCCGTCGCCCGCCAGGTGGCCGCGCTCGGCTACGCCGGCACCTGCATCGAGGGCGCCGATGCCCTGTTCGCCCATCGCGACCCCTGCCGTCCGCAACGTCTGGCCGCGGCGCCTTCGCTCGTCGCGCTGGCGCGTCATTACCGGCTCAGCGACGACATCGCGTTCCGCTTTTCCAACCGCGACTGGCGCGAATGGCCGCTCGACGTCGAGCGCTACGTCGACTGGCTGCAGGCGCAGCATGCCGCCAACGACGGCGACGGCTTCGTCGGCCTGTTCATGGACTACGAAACCTTCGGCGAGCACCAGTGGGCGGACACCGGCATCTTCGATTTCATGCAGGCCCTGCCCGCGGCCGTGCTGGCCCGCCCCGGCCTCGGTTTCGCCACGCCGGGCCAGGTGCTGGAGCGCATCGCCCCGGTCGACACCGGCCTGCATCTGCCGGCGCCGGTGTCGTGGGCCGACCTGGAGCGCGACACCAGCGCCTGGACCGGCAACCGCATCCAGCGCGCCGCCCAGCGCGCGGCCTACGCGCTCGCCGCCGACGTGCGCCGCGCGGCCGCCGACGATCCGGCGCTGCTCGAGGACTGGCGCCGCCTGCTCACCAGTGACCACGGCTACTACATGAGCACCAAGTACTGGGCCGACGGCGACGTGCACAAGTATTTCAGCCCGTACGGCTCGCCCTACGACGCGTACATCAACTACATGAACGTGCTGGCCGACATCGCCCGCCGCTGCGGCCGCAGCGAAAGTTTCGACGGCCTGCACGCGGACCTTGCCGAACCGGCGGGCGACCGGGGCTGAGCGCCATCAAAGCAATTTGATTGCTTGCAAATTTCGTATGCGCAATATCCTTGCCATCAGGCAGCTTTGTCGCGCAATATCACAATACCGTTGCCCGACATCCACGCTACCATGAAGTCGACGGCCCCGGCCGTGGATTCGACCTTGTGGAGGCAGCATGAATACGCAACCCCGACGCGTGGAACACCAGCAGACCGACCGCGGCACGATCCCGGTCTACACCACCGCCGTGGTCGAACAACCCTGGGACAGCTACACCGACACCGACCACCAGGTGTGGAAGCAGTTGTTCGCGCGCCAGCGCGAGGTGCTGCCGGGCCGCGCCTGCGACGAATTCCTCGCCGCGCAGGACATGCTGCGCATGACTGCCGACGCGATCCCGCGCTTCGACGAGCTCAACGAGATCCTCGTCGACGCCACCGGCTGGACGCTGATCGGCGTGGAAGGCCTGCTGCCCGAGCAGACCTTTTTCGACCACCTGGCCAACCGCCGCTTCCCGGTCACCTGGTGGATCCGCAAGCCCGAGCAGATCGACTACATCAGCGAGCCGGACCTGTTCCACGACCTGTTCGGCCACGTGCCGCTGCTGATGAACCCGGTGTTCGCCGACTACATGGAAGCCTACGGCCGCGGCGGCTTGAAAGCCGAGAAGATCGGCCCCGAGGCGCTGATGAACCTCACGCGCCTGTACTGGTACACGGTGGAATTCGGCCTGATCCGCGGCAAGGACGGCCTGCGCATCTACGGTTCGGGCATCGTCAGCTCCAAGGGCGAGTCGATCTATTCGCTGGAATCGGCCGCGCCCAACCGCATCGGCTTCGACCTCGAGCGCGTGATGCGCACGCAGTACCGCATCGACACCTACCAGCAGACCTATTTCGTCATCGACGATTTCGAGCAGCTGTTCGAGGCGACCCGGCCCGATTTCGTGCCCCTCTACGACAAGCTGAAGGACCGGCCCTCGATCCCCGCGCGCGAGGTGCGCGACGAGGACGACGTCATCCAGCGCGGCACCCGCGAAGGCTTCGCCACCGACGCGGACGCCTGATCCATTGCGACTTTGCAAGGCGGGCAGTGCCCGCCCTGCCGGCTTTTGTCGTGACGTGCCGACCTCGACTACCTCTGGCGTTTGCCGTTCCAGCCGAGCACGATCCGGCATGACTTCGTAGGCCGGGCACGGTCCGCCATGAGGGTTTCGACGGCGGGCAGTGCTCGCCCTAGCGGCGTCGCGACCGGTCGACCTCGGCCACTTCCAGCACCGCGTCGATGCGTTCGCCGTTCCAGCGGTAGATGTAGTGCCCGGCCTGCACGCACGGGTCGACCACGTCGGGGTAGAACGCGGCCACGCAGGTGCCGCCGGCATGGCGCACGCTGTCGTAGACGATGCCGTTGGAGCCTTCTTCGCGCAGGCGTCCGGCCAATGCCCGGCTGGCCGCATAGCTGTCCGGGTCGTGCGCGGCTTTCCAGTTGCCGCGCAGGTCGTGCAGGTAGCCGTGCACGCCGGTGCGGTAGCAACGCATCTGCAGGTTGATCGGCGGATGTTTCGTGGCCGCCAGAAAGCGTTCGCGGTGGTAGACCGTTTCCTCGATGGCGGTGGCGACCTCGTGCGCGGCGTAGAACACGCCGTAGCTGCCGTCGGAAAAGCGGCTGCCTTCGGGATTCAGATGCGTGAAGGCCGCCATCACCGGCGTCGAACCGGGACCGCTGATGCGCCGGTCTTTCGGCACCAGCGACAAGGCGCCGGCTTCTTCGCGCAGGCGCGGGTTGGTCATCGCCTCCAGTTCGAACAGGGCGGAAAGCTCGTCCGGATCGGCGATGCGGTCGAACACGCCCACCGGCGGAAAGCGGCTGGAGACGATGCGGAACGCGCGCGTCCAGCGGATGCGTTTGACGGGGGGCTCAGGCATGACAGCAGCGTGCACGGCCATCATCTCGTCGACCGAGACTGGCGTACGTGGCAGACATTTTGTCGGGTCGTGCCCGACCTGCGAGAGTCATATTCGCGCCATCACGCATCGGGCGGGCACTGTCCACCGTAATCCATGATTCACCCGCAAGCATGCCGAATCAGCCGCGCTGGGCATCGAGGTATCGGCGCACCTCGTAGAGGTCGGCCACCTGTCCCGACAGCATGCGTTCGAGCGCGCTGCGACCGCCGAAGGGCAGGGCGGCGTTGGCGCGGCGCACCCAGGCATCGGCATGGTTCTCGTCCGGCAGCAGGATCTGCAGGTCCTTCCAGATGCCGAGCAGGTAGCTGATGCGTTCCAGCGTGTCGCGGCCCAAGGCACCGTGGCGCTCGCGCTTCCATTTGTAGAACGTCGACTCGGGCGGCTCGCCGAGCAGCTTGCGCTGTTCGGCCACGCGCAGGTTCCAGGCCTCGGCGATGCGGAAGAACGCGTTCAGCGCCGCGGTTTCCGGAGCCGGTGCCCGGTCAGATGATTTGCGGGCGTGCGAGGTGGATGGCATGAAAGGTTCACTCTGAAACCTGTATACCATGCTACTTCATATATGCATGTTGCGCCACCAGGACCGGCAGGGCGGGCACGGCCGGCCGGCTCTTCGACAGACCGGCCTCAACGCCACGGCGGGCCGTGCCCGCCCTACTCGCAGTCGCAGCCGTAATCCGGCTCCGGGCCGCCTTCGGCAATGAATCTGTCAATGCGTTTTTCCAGCACCGGCAGCGGTACCGAGCCGGTCGAGAGCACGGTGTCGTGGAAGGCGCGGAGGTCGAACTTGCCGCCCAGCGCCTTTTCGGCCTTGGCGCGCAGGCGGCGGATGGTCAGGTAACCCAGCTCGTAGCTGTCGGCCTGGCCGGGCCAGCTGATGTAGCGGTCGATCTCGTTGACGATTTCCAGGTGGCTGAGCGCGGTGTGGTCGGTCAGGTAGTCGATGGCCTGCTGCCGCGACCAGCCCATGGCGTGGATGCCGGTGTCGATGACCAGCCGGCAGGCGCGCCACATCTGGTAGTCGAGGTAGCCGAATTTCTTGTACGGCGTGTCGTAGATGCCCATCTCGTTGCCGAGGAATTCGGAGTAGAGCCCCCAGCCCTCGCCGTAGGCCGAGATGTAGCCGTTGCGGCGAAACGCCGGCTGGCCGTGACGCTCGCGCGCCAGTTCCAGTTGCAGCGAATGGCCGGGATAGCTTTCGTGCAGGGTCAGCGCCGGCATGTTGAACAGCGCGCGCGACTTGAGGTCGTAGGTGTTGACGAGGTACTCGTCGGCACCGCCGCGGCCGGAGGTGTAGTAGGGCGCGATGGCGGCCGGCACCGGCACGATGGTGAAACGCTGGCGCGGCAGGTGGCCGAAGAACCGGGCCATCTGGCCGTCCACCTGCTTGGCCACCCAGGCGGTCTTGTCCAGCAGCTCCTGCGGCGTCTTCGCGTAGAACTTCGGATCGGTGCGCAGGTATTGGACGAAGGCGGCGAAGTCGCCCTTGAAGCCGGCCTGTTTCATCACGTCCAGCATCTGCGCGTGGATCTTCGCGACCTGTTCCAGGCCGATCGCGTGGATCTGTTGCGGGCTCAGGTCCAGCGTCGTGTATTTCCTGATCTGGTGCCGGTAGTAGGCCTTGCCGTCGGGCAGGTCCTCGGCGGCGAGGGTCGTGCGCGCGTTGGGCACGTACGCCTCGTCGAAGAACTTCAGCAGCTTGGCGTAGGCCGGAATGACGCCGTTCTCGATGCTCCGGATGGCCGCGGCCCTGAGCTTCGCGGCCTGGTCGGCCGGAATCGTCGAGGGCATGTGCGTGAACGGCTCGTAGAAGCTCGACTTCGTCGCATCGCTGATGTCGGCCACCATGGCGATGGACTTGTCGCGCCCGTCGAGCACCGCGCGCGGCACGCTGAAACCGCGTTTCAAGCCGAGCCGCATGTTGGCGATCTGCTGGTCGAAGTAGCGCGGTATCTGGTTCAGGCGGTCGATGTAATGCCGGTAATCCTCGGCCGTGCGCAGGTGGTCGCCGCCCAGCTCGTAGCCGACGCCGGCCCAGAACGAGGAGTCGCTGTTGAACGGCATCTGCCACTGCTTGAACT
>CAZBZD010000067.1:0-9770 GCA_964496295.1 uncultured Rhodanobacteraceae bacterium
CAGGTCAAGGACGTTGCCGAGAGCCTTTACAAAACGGGGTCGGATTCACTTGTGCGGTTGTTCAGCCATTTCCAATCAGATCAGCCACGATTTCGTAGGAACGCAAACGGGCGGCATGATCGTACATGTTGCTGTTCAACATCAGTTCGTCGGCGCCGGTCTGCTTGATGAACGCGCGGATGCCGTCGGCGACCACGTCCGGCGAGCCGATCGCGGAACACGACAGCACCTGGTCGAGCACCCTGCGGTTTTGGGGTGACAGCGATTCGACGTAGTTTTCCACCGGCGGCGGCAGGCGTCCGGGGTTTCCCGAGCGCAGGTTGACGAACGATTGCTGCCAGGACGACGCCAGGTAATGCGCTTCCTCGTCCGTGTCCGCCGCGACCACGTTGAAGCCCAGCATGACGTGGGGCTTGTCCAGATGGCGCGAGGGCTGGAAACGCGAGCGATAGACCGCGATCGCGTCCATCATCTGCATTGGCGCGAAATGCGAGGCGAAGGCGTAAGGCCGGCCCAGTGCCGCCGCGAGCTGGGCGCCGAACAGGCTGGAGCCGAGGATCCAGATCGGCACTTGCTGCCCCTCGCCCGGCACGGCATGCACCCTGCCCTTGCCTTCGAAATACGCCACCAATTCGGCGACATCACGCGGAAACGCATCCGGGTCCGCCGTCAGGTTGCGGCGCAGGGCCATCGCCGTCAGCTGGTCCGAACCGGGCGCACGGCCCAGACCCAGGTCGATGCGGCCGGGGTACATGGCATCGAGCGTGCCGAATTGTTCGGCGATCACCAGCGGCGAATGGTTGGGCAGCATGATGCCGCCCGCGCCCACGCGGATGCGCGAGGTCGCGCCGGCCACGTGCCCGATCAGCACCGAGGTGGCGGCACTGGCGATGCCGGGCATGCCGTGGTGCTCGGCCATCCAGTAGCGCGTGAAGCCCCAGCGGTCGGCGTGCTGCGCGATGTCGACCGTGTTGGCGATGGACCGGGCCGCCGAACCGCCTTCGGTGACGGGCGACAGGTCGAGAATGGATAGCGGGATCATGGCCATGGGGGCACGCCTCGTGATGGACAGGACAGTTTTGCCGGCTTCCGCGTCATGCCGGCAATGCTGCGCGTGATCACTGACATCAAGGCGATCCGGCGGCAATCAAGGGCGCGTCGTCCCGATGCCGCCATGGCGGCGACGCCACGGGCATTTTGACCCATGTCAGTCCGTTTTTCGCCGCGTTGCCTACCATGTCGGCATGGGCATGTTCCAATCCACCTGGTTCCAGGATCTTTTCGTCGACCGGCCCGTGCAGACGCGCCGGGGACGCACCGATCGCGCGCCGGCGACCGGCCTTGCGCCGGGGCCGGTGCTGGTCGCTTTTGCCACCCAGACCGGCGCTGCCGAAAGCATCGCCGAGGCCACGTTCGAACAACTGGAAATGGCCGGCGTCGAAGCGCGCATCACCGATTTCCACGATCTCGACCTGGCGCGACTGCAGGCTGCCGGCCAGGTGCTGTTCGTCACCAGCACCACCTTCGACGGCGATCCGCCGGACATGGCCGAGACCTTCCGCGACGAGGCCATGGGCAAGCCCGCGCCGCTCGGGCACCTGCGCTACGCACTGCTGGCGCTGGGCGACCGCGCCTACGACGAATTCTGCGGTTTCGGCCACCGGCTGGACGACTGGCTCCGGGCCGGCGGCGCGCGGCCCTGGTTTGACCTGATCGAAGTGGACGATGAAGATGAGCAGGCCATTGCCCGCTGGCACGAGCGCGTCGAGGCACTGTCGGCGACGGCCGGGGTCCGTGCCGCGGGCGGCTCCGCGGGCTGATACAGGGAACCACCTGCATGCATGATCTTTGTCCCCCCGCCCTGCGCGAACGGCTGCTCGCGGCGCGCATTTTCCTGGTGGCCGCCCTGCTGGCCATCCTCGCCGCGGGTTTCGTGTCCGCCGCGACGGCCCATGCCCCGAGCCGCCCGATGATGTGGATGGTGGCCTACCTCGTGCTGGTCGCCGGAGTGGCGCAGGGCGTGCTGGGCCTGGGCCAGGCACTGCTGCCGGCACGCCCGCCTTCGCCACGCTGGCGAGCCGGCGAATGGGTGTTGTTCAACGCCGGCAACCTCGGCGTGATTGCCGGCACGCTGGCGGCATCGACGGCTTGGGTGACCGTCGGCACGGTGTTGTTCGTGGCTTCGCTGGCCGCTTTTCTCGCCGGCGTGCGCGGGGCCGGTCGCGGCGGCTGGCTGCTGCTCGCCTTCCGCGCCGTGCTGGTGATTGTCTGCCTCGGCGCCTGCGTCGGCCTGGCGTTGTCGATCGCCGGGGTCGCGCGTTGACCGGGGCTTGACCTGGCCGCGGCGTGGCGCGACGCTGGCCCGGTTGTCCACGGCCGTCGAGGGTACACGTTCCATGCAAGCGGAATTCTGGCTGCAACGCTGGCGCGAGGGCCGCACGGGCTTCCATCGCGACGCGCCCATGCCGTTGCTGGTGCAGCACTGGCCGGCGCTGCAACTGGCCGGGGGAAGCCGCGTGCTGGTGCCCTTGTGCGGCAAGACGCTGGACATGCCCTGGCTGGCCGCGCAGGGCCACAGCGTGCTCGGCGTGGAGCTGTCGCCGCTGGCGATCGAACAGTTCTTTGCCGGACAGGGCCTCGTGCCGGAGCGTCGCGAGACGGCGATGGGCATCCACCACGTGGCCGGCGACATCGAGATCATCCAGGGCGACGTGTTCGGGCTGGACGACGCCACGCTGGCCGCCTGCGACGCCGTGTACGACCGCGCGGCCGTCATCGCCCTGCCCCCGCCCCTGCGCGAACGCTACGCACGCGAAGTCTACGGCCGTCTGCGATCCGGCTGCCGCGCCCTGATGATCACCCTGGAATACCCGCAGCACGAGATGGACGGCCCGCCGTTTTCGGTCGATGCCGGCAACATCGACGCGCTGTTCGGCGATGCGTGGCAGGTGGACCTGCTGGAACGACGCGACATCCTCGCCTCGCAACCGCGCTTCCGGGACGACGGCGTGACCTCGTTGCACACCGGCGTGCACCGGCTCGAACGGCACTGAGCCTGCGCACCTGACGCGGCCCCCTCTTCCCCTTCCGATTCACCATGCGCTTGACAGGGTGCATATATGTGTATATACACGTAACTAATCCGCGAAGGAGATTCCGCCATGTCTTGCGCATTGCCGGACGCCACCGAACACGAACTGTCGATCACCCGCCTGATCGACGCGCCACCGGAAAAGCTGTTCCGCGCCTGGACCAGGCCCGACCTCGTCGCGCAGTGGTTCGCGCCACGCCCGTGGCGGGTCGATGCCGCCGCGATGGACGTGCGTCCCGGCGGCTGCTCGCGCATCGTCATGCGCGGTCCCGATGGCACCGAGTCGGTTGCCGAAGGCGTCTATCTGGAAATCGTGCCGGACCGGCGCCTGGTGCTCACCGACGCCTATATCGAAGCGTGGCGCCCTGCCGCGCATCCGTTCCTGACCATCCTGGTCGATTTCGAACCGGAACGGGACAAGACCCGCTACACCGCGCGGGCGCGGCACTGGACGGCGGACGACCGGATGCGGCACGAACAGATGGGTTTCCACGAAGGCTGGGCGACCTGCGCCGACCAGCTTGCCGAACTCGTTGCGCGCCTGTAGGCCATGGACGGGACGCTGCTGCAAACCACGCACTGCCTGTGCCTTGCCGCCCGAAGGGCATCGCGCAGCATCACGCGCGAGTTCGACCGGGCCCTGCGCGCGCACGGATTGCGCGCCACCCAGTTCACCCTGCTTGCGGCGCTGGGCGTGGCCGGGCCGATGGCCATCGGCGAGCTGGCCGAACTGCTGGCGAACGACCGCACCACCATCACCCGCAATCTCGCCCTCGTGGAAAAGCGCGGCCTGGTGAGCGTGCGTGCCGACGAGGTCGATGCGCGATCCCGTGTCGCCGCCATCACCGCCGAGGGCAAGGCCTTGCTGCAGGAAGCCATGCCGACCTGGCGCAAGGTGCAGACCGAACTCACCGACGCCCTGGGCGAGTCGGCCGCCGCCGCATTGCGACGCCTGGCCGGCGGCCCCTGCGTCATGACTCTGGCTGATCCTTCAACGTGAAACCGGGGAGTTTCCCATGCAGCTCTACTACGATGATGTCCTTTCCCCGCGCCGCGCCTGTGCCGTGGCACGGCATCTCGAGTCGCCCGTCGAATTCATCCGGGTGGAGCTCGGCAAGGGCGAAAACCGCACGCCCGATTATCTGGCGCTGAACCCCAACGGCAAGGTGCCGACCCTGGTCGACGGCGATCGCGTGCTGTGGGAGGCCGACGCCATCATGTGCCACCTGGCGGCGCGCTGCGATTCGGACCTGTGGCCACAGGACGGCCGCCAGACCGAAGTCATGCGCTGGCTGAGCTGGAACCTGCAGCACTTCTATCCGCACGCCGGCACGCTGTATTTCGAATACATCATCAAGCCCCGCTACCGGCTCGGTGAGCTTGACGAACAGGCGGTCGAACGGGCCACGGACCATTTCCGCACGTTCGCCGCCGTGCTGGACGCGCATATCGCACAACGCCGCTGGCTGGTCGGCGACACGCTCACCATCGCCGACTTTGCCGTGGCCTCGCCTCTGCCCTTCGCCGGTACGGCGCATATCCCCCTGCACGAATTTCCCGCCATCGCACGTTGGCATGACCGACTGTGCGAACTCGACGCCTGGCGCGAGCCCTTCCCCGCCACGCACACGCAAACACGGGCCATTGCCTGAGCCCGACGGAGGTCCGCCATGTCCCGCATCCACGCCATCGCCCCTTGCCTGTGGTTCGACACCGAAGCCGAGCAGGCGGCACGTTTTTACGTCTCGGTGTTTCCGGATTCGCACATCCGGACCGTTGCCCGCTATCCCGAGGCCGGCAGGGAGGTCGGCCGCGAACCGGGTTCGGTGATGGTGGTCGAGTTCGAACTTGCCGGCTGCCGTTTCAGCGCGCTCAACGGCGGACCCGAATTCCCCTTCAGCCCGGCCGTCTCGTTCCAGGTGTATTGCCGCGACCAGGACCAGATCGACCGCTACTGGGACGCCCTGTCGGCCGGCGGCGACCCCGCCGCGCAGCAGTGCGGCTGGCTGAAGGACCAGTACGGCCTGAGCTGGCAGATCGTGTCCGACGACGTGGAAGACTGGTTTGCCGGCGACGATCCGGCACGCGCGCAGCGCGTGATGCAAGCCATGATGCCGATGAAAAAGCTCGATCTCGCGGCCCTGCGCCGCGCCGCCGCCGGCTGACCGGCCGGCACCCGCCCCGCCAACACCCGGGAGAACCACCATGCAAGTCAACCCCTACTTCTTCTTCGACGGCAACTGCCGCCAGGCCTTCGAGTTCTACGCGCAATGCCTCGGCATCGAGGTCAAGGCGATGTTGACCGGCGCCGACACGCCCGAATGCGCCGGCATGCCCGCCGACACGCGCGACAAGATCATGCATGCCTGCATCGATCTGGGCGACAGCCTGCTGATGGGAAGCGACTGGATGAACAGCGAACCTTTCGAAGGCATCAAGGGTTGCGCCGTCAACCTCGACGTTTCCAGCGTGGCCGAAGCCGAGCGCCTGTTCCACGCGCTCTCCGAGGGCGGCAACGTGCACATGCCGCTGGAAAAGACCTTCTTCGCCGCCGCCTTCGGCATGCTGAGGGACCGGTTCGGCGTGCCATGGATGGTTCATTGCGAAAAGGAAGCCTGAGCCGGCAGCCATGCACACGCTGGTGGCGCTTTTCCGGGGCATCAATGTCGGCGGCAGGCACCTGCTGCCGATGAAGGAACTGGTCGCGCTTTTCGAAACGCTCGGTTTCGAGGACGTGAAAACCTGCATCCAGAGCGGCAACGTCGTCTTTGCGAGCAGGACGGCGGCCGGTCCGCGACTGGCCGGCAGGATCGGCGCGGCGATCGGGAAGCGCCACGGTTTCGAACCCGACGTGCTCCTGCTGCGGGCCGCGGACATCGAGACGGCCATGGCCTCGAATCCCTGGCCGGAGGCCGTGTCGGATCCGAAGACCCTGCACGTCGGGTTTCTTGCGGCGACGCCGTCGGATCCGGACCTGGCGGCTCTGGAAAGCGTCCGCAAGGACAGCGAGCGCTTCCGCCTGGTGGACCGGGTGTTCTACCTGCATGCTCCCGAAGGCGTGGCCCGGTCGCGGCTGGCCGCCCGTGCCGAAAGGATGCTCGGCGTCGCCATGACCGTCCGCAACTGGCGGACCGTGTGCAGGATCAGGGACATGCTGCCGGGATAGCGGCGGCCCCGGCGTGCCGGCGAATGGTCAGGCCGGCAGCTCTTCGCCGGAACCGCCCATGTCCGCTGGCAGATCCTTGAACTTGGTGATGCCGTCGTCCATCGGCAACGCGGTTTCCTGGTAATGCACGTGCACGCCGGGCGCGAAGTCGAAGTCCGCGATGACGGCCGCATAGACGTCCACCAGTCCCCACTCGGGGTGCCGGGTCAGCACGTGGCCGCCGCAACGGGTGCACCAGTGGCGCTGGCTGTCGGGCGTGGCAGCGTAGCTGTCCAGCAGGTCCGCGCCGCGAGCGACGTGCACGGCATCGGCCGGCCACAGCGAGAACGCGTTGACCGGCCCCGCCGACCAGCGCCGGCAGGAGTCGCAATGGCAGTAGCCCATCGCCGCGGGTTCGCCGACCAGCGTGACTTCCACCGCGCCGCAAAAACAGCGCGCCGTGTGCCTGGGTGCCGCGTTCATGGACGCGCCCTTCGATGCGTGGCCGGATTCATCGGGACGGATCGTCGGCCGGGTTGACGTAGTGGATCTGGAAAGGCCCGTAGAAGCTGAGGTCGATCACCACCGTCTTGTCGCCGGAGTAGGCGTAGTGGTGGTGCATCGCCGGCATCGAGGCATAGGACATCGGCGGCAGCGCTTGCGCGCGGGACTTGTCGATGCTGTCGCCCATGCCGAGGTAGAACGTGCCGCTGAGCACCGAAAAGCTTTCGGCGGTCGGGTGCCAATGCGGCGCGAACATGGTGTGCGGCGGAATTTTCAGGCGCACGGTGGCAAAGCCCTCGGCGAACGGGTTGCCCCGCAGGACGGCGATCTGCACCCCCTCCGGCAGCACCGGCGGCGCCGGCATCCATTTCATGTCTCCGGGCGTGAGCGCCGTGTAGTCGGGCGCCTCGCCGGGCGGCGGAGCCGCGCAGGCCAACGGCGGCAGCGCCAGCGAGAGCAGCAGCAATGCGATCAGGCAACGTTTCATGTTCATGTGTCACAGTCTCCATCCGACGAACGGGTTCCGGTCATGTTCCCGTGTATTCCGCACACGACACGCGCGGGTTCCACATCGAGAACGTGCCTTTCGGGTTGTACTTCCAGGCCCACACATGCAGGCTGTAATTGGGCGGCAGGCGGAAGCGGTTCGGGCCCGGCGCGTAGTCGAACAACTGGCCCATCAGGATCGGCGGGGAGCCGTCCGCATGGCGGGTGTCCCAGTTGTCGGCAATCATGATGTACTCCACGGCCACGAGCCGCATGCGCCCGTTCCGCTGCGGCTCGTATACCAGCAACTCCGGATGCGCCGCGTCCACGACGCCATCGCCGAACAGGACGGGGTTGAGGTAATGCACGCCCATCGCGCCCTCGTCGGGACTGCTGACGCAGCCGAGGACCGGCGTGTAACCCTCCGCCTGCGCCCGTTCCACGTCCTTGTACCTGGCCGTGGCCTCGCGGACCACGCCGACAAGCCCGGTCGCCGGCCGGTGCGGAAATTCCCGCGCCCGCTGTGGCCCGGCCGAGTGCTGGCCGGACGGCATGGCAAAAGCCGGGGCGGCGAATGTCCCTGCCAGGAACACTGCGCCGAACGCGCCGATGATGATTGCACCGCTTCGAAGTTTCATGGCCATCCTCCCGTGACAACTCGATACTTCGCCCCGCGCCGGGTACCGGTTGCGCAAGACCGACGTGCACGTTGCCTCGGCGGCCTGTTTCGCGGGGACCGGGAAAGTCTGGATGCGTCGTGCCGCCGGGACAATGACCCAGGCCCCGCCGTGCATGCCCGAAACGCCGGCGATTCGATGCAGCATGCTGGCCGTGGACACGCGGTCCGACGTTGCAGGCAAAGTGGCCCGTTCCGGTTCCAGCCAACCCTGGACCGGAGGACCCTTCGTCAGCGCGGAAGCCGGCAGGGCCGGCTCCTGCGGAAAGGGATCGCTGTCCGGATGCGTGCAGGGACGACGGAAAAATCCGGTACCCGGATCTCCGGTCACGCGGGGCCCGTTTTGCGGACCGCCGCACGCCGCGGTCGCGGCCACGGGCACAGCATCGGCACCTTGCGCCGGTATTCGCGGTAGGCTTCCCCGTGCAGGGCGACCAGGTCGCGCTCCTCGAACAGTTTCACCGCGACCAGGATGTAGCCGGTGGTGGCGACGGCGAACAGCAGATGCCCCGCGCTCATGTGCGGGATGGCCCAGAAGGCGACGAGGAAGCCCAGCATCAGCGGATGCCGGACCAGGCGGTAATACAGGCTGTCCTTGAGTTCGATCTCCGTGTATTCGCGCCCGCGTGCACACAGCCACGTCTGGCGCAGGCCGAACAGGTCGCCATGATTGATGACGAAGGTGCCGGTCAGCACCAGCAGCCAGCCGAAGGCGAACAACGCATACAGGAGCCACCATGCCCACGCCGCCTGCACGTCCCAGATCACCATCGGGATCGGCCTCCATTGCCAGAACAGCAGGATCAGGGCCGCGCCGGAAAGCAACACGAACGTGCTGCGTTCCATGGGCACCGGCATCCATGTCGCGAGCCAGCGCTTGAAGCCGCGCCGCGCCATGCCGCTGTGCTGCACGGCGAAGATGCTGAGCAGGAGCAGGTCGATCCCCAGCGCCGCCGGCATCGCGGTGGCACGCCCGCGATCGAGCGTATGCGGCACCAGGAAGTCGCCGACAAATGCGATCGCGTATAGAAACGTCACGAAAAACACGACGTAACAGACTATTCCGTATAACAAAATGATTGTCCCGCGCATGTCTGCGTCCTCCCCGGCCATGATCCGGTGAAGTCTTGCGTCGGGAAGCCGCAGGGACAATGACCTATACTCCGCGTGGCATGCTCGAAACGCCGGGGAGGCGAAAGAGCAAGATGGCCGTCGATCTGCTTTCCGACGTGCTGACCCTCGTCAGGCTGACGGGGGCGCTGGTTTTCCGCGTCGATTTTCACGGTCCCTGGGGGATCGCCGGGCATCCCACGCTGGAAAAGTTCGCGCCCCTGCTGCCGCCCGGCACCAACCAGGTCGTGGCTTTCCACGTGGTCCTTGACGGCGAGTGCTGGGTGCGCCACGCCACGCACGACTGGTTTGCCGTGCCCGCGGGCAACGCCGTGGTCGTCGCCCATGGCGATCCGCACGGCCTCGGCGACCAGCCGGGACGTTCGCTGACGCCTTTTGTCGACATGCTGGGCGGCCGTTCATTGCCGGAGGTGCGCCAGGTCCGCCTGGGTGCCGGCCCGGGGCATTCCACCAGCCTGCTGTGCGGATTTCTCGGCTGCGACAGGCATGCATTCGAACCCCTGTTCCATGCCCTGCCGCCGCTGATCGACGTGCCCCTGGGCGAGCGCCTGAATTCGCTGGTGCATTACGCCGTCAACGAGGCCCTCGACGACCGCCCCGGCGCGGCAAGCCTGCGCGTGCGCCTGGCCGAACTGTTGTTCACGGAAGTGCTGCGGACATACATGCAGGTGCTGCCCGCCGACGCCACGGGCTGGCTGGCCGGGTTGCGCGATCCGCTGGTGGGACGATCCCTGCGC
>CAZBZD010000068.1:0-9730 GCA_964496295.1 uncultured Rhodanobacteraceae bacterium
GGTGGACGGCGTTGCCCTGGCCGTCGGCCAGCACCTGGATTTCCACGTGGCGCGGATTTTCCAGGTACTTCTCCATGTACACCTCGTCGTTGCCGAACGCGGCGCGCGCTTCCTGCTTGGTGGTGGCGATGGCGTTGCCCAGGTGCGCCTCGGTGTGCACCACGCGCATGCCGCGTCCGCCGCCGCCGCCGGAGGCCTTGATGATGACCGGGTAGCCGATCCCGGCGGCGATGCGCTTGCTCCTGGCCACGTCCTCGTCCAGCGGACCGCCGGAGCCGGGCACGCAGGGCACGCCGGCTTCCTTCATGGCGCGGATCGCCTGCACCTTGTCGCCCATCAGGCGGATGGTGTCGGCCTTGGGCCCGATGAACACGAAGCCGGACTGCTCGGTCTGCTCGGCGAAGTCGGCGTTTTCCGACAGGAAGCCGTAGCCGGGATGGATGCCGTTGGCGTCGGTGATCTCGGCCGCGGCGATGATGGCGGGGATGTTGAGGTAGCTCTGCGCGCTCGGCGCCGGGCCGATGCAGATCGCCTCGTCGGCCATGCCCACGTGCTTGAGGTTGCGGTCGATGGTCGAGTGCGCGGCCACGGTGCGGATGCCCAGGGTGTGGCAGGCGCGCAGCACGCGCAACGCGATTTCACCGCGGTTGGCGATAAGGACTTTTTCCAGCATGTGCGATCCCCGGGTCAGGCGATGACGAACATCGGCTCGTCGAACTCGACGGCCTGGCCGTTCTCGACCAGGATCGCCACGACCTTGCCGGAAACTTCGGCCTCGATCTGGTTGAACATCTTCATCGCCTCGATGATGCCCAGCGTCTCGCCCTGCTTGACCTGCTGGCCGACCTTGACGAACGGCGCGGCGCCCGGCGTGGACGAGGCGTAGAAGGTGCCGACCATGGGCGACTTGACCTGGTGGCCCTCGGGCATGGCGTCGGCGGCGGGAGCCTCGGCCGGGGCCTCGGCGGCGGCCGGGGCGGGCGTGGCCGGGGCGACCGGCGCCGCGGCGGGCATGACCGGGGCCGGCGCCGCGGCGACGCCGTGGGTGGAGCGCGACAGGCGGATGGTTTCCTCGCCCTCCTTGATTTCCAGTTCGGCCAGGTCGGAGGCCTCGAGCAGGTCGATGAGTTTCTTGATTTTGCGAAGGTCCATGGGAAGCCCTGGTGTCGATGTAGGCGGAGGCCGGCGGCATGGCGACGGCCGGGAAGGGGTCAGGCCGGTGTGCTCCCGCCGTCCGGCGACGGCAGGCGCGTCAGCGCCGCTTCCAGCGCCAGGCGGTAGCTGTCGCCGCCGAGGCCGGTGATGGTGCCCACGGCCAGGTCGGAAACATACGAGTGGTGACGGAACGGCTCGCGCGCCATCGGGTTGGACAGGTGCACCTCGATGAACGGGATCGCCACCGCCGCCAGCGCGTCGCGCAGGGCCACGCTGGTGTGCGTGAAGGCGGCCGGGTTGATCAGCACGAAGGCGGTGCCGTCGTCGCGGGCCTGCTGCAGCCGCGCGACCAGTTCGTGCTCGGCATTGGACTGGAACCAGACCAGCTCGTGCCCGGCGGCCTCGGCGCGCGCGGCCAGCGCGGCGTTGATGTCGGCCAGCGTCTCGGACCCGTACAGGTCCGGTTCGCGCGTGCCGAGCAGGTTGAGGTTGGGCCCGTGCAGGGCGAGGATCCTGGCCACGAAGACAATCCCGGAAGTCGCGACGGCGTCAAAGGGCGCAAGTGTGCGCGTATGGCGTCAACTTGTCCAGTTCGATGCAGATCGACGGCGTTTGTCGATGTTTGGCTGCAACTGGCGACAATTGCCCCGGGCGCGATACGTGGACCTGTTCACGGAGAGGAGTCGCCGATTGAAGTAGGTGGGAAGTGTCCGCCGTGATGACGCCCGGTGGCGGGCGCTTCCCGCCTTGCCCGTATTCAGGGGGTTTCCTGCAGCCATTGCCGCAACATGGCCGGGCTCAGCTTGCCCAGGTGCGTGGCCCGGACGCGCCCCTCGGCGTCGATCAGCACGCTGTAGGGCAGCAGGCCCTGGGTGTCGCCGAAAAAGGCGCTCGGGTCGCGGTCGCCGGCCAGGCCCTGCCAGATCGGGTAGTCGACCGGGGTTTCGGCCAGCCAGGCGCGCACGGCCTCGGGCCGGTCCATGGCGATGCCGATGATGCGTGCCTCGGGATGGGCTTTCTGCGCCGCCGCCAGGGCCGGCATTTCCTCGCGGCAGGGGTGGCACCAAGTGGCCCAGAAATTGAGCAGCACGGGCCGGCCGCGGTATTGCGCCAGCAACTGGCGGCGACCGTCGAGATCGGGCAGGGCGAAATCCGCCGGCACCGGGTCGCCGGCCTGCAGGGGCGCGGGCCGGGCCGGCGCGCTGCCGGCGGTGGCCGGCGCCGGGGTCGCGTCCACGTGCGGGCCGAACAGGGCCCCGGCCAGGCGCGGCGGCAGGCCGCCCAGGCCCAGGTAGGCGCCGATGGTCAGTGTCAGCAGCCCGCCCACCAGGGCCGCCGTGAACCAGAGGAGGAATTGCTTGCCCATGTCAGCCCTGTCGTGCCTTGTCGAGACGGACCAGGAACGCGTCGGCCTTTTCGAAGCCGATCAGGCGCAGGCCGGTGAGTTCCGTGCCGTCGGTGTCGTAGAAGAGGGTCGCCGGCGGCCCGAACAGGCCGAAGTGCTTGAGCAGCGCGCGGTCGGCGGCGTCGTTGGCGGTCACGTCCGCCTTCAGCAGCACGAAGCGCGACATGGCTTGCCGCACCTCGGGCCGGCTGTAGGTGAGGTGCTCCATTTCCTTGCAGCTCACGCACCAGTCGGCGTAGAAATCCAGCATCACCGGCTTGCCGGCGGCATTGGCCGCGGTTATGGCCTGTTCGAGGTCGGCCACCGTCTTGATACGCCGGAAATCCGGCGCCTGCGTGGTGGTGACCGCACCGCCGCGCAGGCCCGACAGGGGGGCGAGCAGGTTGCGCGAGCCGGCCGCCACGCCGACCAGTTCGGCCACGCCGAACACCAGCAGCACCAGCCCCAGCGCCTTCCACAGGCGGCGCCAGCCGGACATCTCCGCCACCATGCGATCGAACGCGCCCATGTAGATGGCGCTGCCGACCAGCAGCACGCCGCTCATCAGCATGATCCACACGGCATCGAGGAAGCGCGACAGCATCCAGATCGCCAGCGCCAGGAAGATCACGCCGAACACCGCCTGCACGGTTTTCATCCACGGCCCGGTGTGCGGCAGCCAGCGCCCGGCGGCGATGCCGAACACGATCAGCGGCACGCCCATGCCCAGGCTGAGCAGGAACAGCGCCAGTGCGCCGAAAACCGGGTCGTGGCTCTGCGCGATGTACAGCACCGCGCCGGCCAGCGGCGGCGCCACGCAGGGGCCGACGATCAAGGCCGAGAGCACGCCCATCACGGCCACGCCGACCAGCGAGCCGCCCTTCTGCTGATTGCTGGCCGCGGTGATGCGGCGTTGCAGCGCGGCCGGCGGTCGCAATTCGTAGAAGCCGAACATCGACAGCGCCAGCAGCACGAACAGCAGCGCGAAGGCGCCCAGCAGCCACGGCGACTGGAACGCCGCCTGCACGCTGGCGCCGACCAGCCCGGCGACGACCCCGGCGATCACGAACACCACGCTGGAGGCGAGCACGTAGACGAGGCTGAGCACGAAGGCGCGTCCCGCGGACAGCTGCCGACCGGCGCCGGCGATCAAGCCGGACAGGATCGGGATCATCGGCAGCACGCAGGGCGTGAAGGCCAGCGCCAGGCCGGCCGCGAAAAAGCCCAGCAGAGCCAGCCAGCGGCCGCTGCCGCCCAGGCTGCCGGCCAGCTTCTGCACCGCCGACGGCCCCGTCACGGCACCCGGGGCCTGATCACCTGCGCGAGCGGCTTCGGCCGCGACGGCTTCACTCGGGGTTGCGGCAGTGGCGGCTGAAGCCGCTCGCGCGGCTGAGGTTTCCGGCGGCAGGACCAGGGTCACTTGCCGCGTCATCGGCGGATAGCAGATGCCGTGTTCCTTGCAACCCTGGAACACGGCCTCGAGTGTCACGCGGCTGCCGCCGCCGGCGCGCTCGAGCGGCAGCGGCACGTCCACCTCGTCGAAGTACACGATCGAGCTGCCGAAATAGTCGTCGTGGTGCGCCACGCCGGTGGGCCATTGCGGCGTGCCGGCAGTGATGCCGTCGGCATCGACCAGGCCCAGTTGGGTCTTGTCGCGGTACAGGTAGTAGCCCTTGGGCATGGTCCAGCGCAGCAGCAGGCGGTCCGGTGCCGTGGCGATGGCGGAAAAGCGGAAGGCCTGCTCCGGCGGCAGCGGTTGCGTGCCCGGCGCGCCCGGCCGCGCGGCGGGCAGGAGGCTGGCCGCCGGATCGAATCCCGTCTCCGGCAGGGTGCGGCCGGCCGCGGCCGGCGGCAGTGCCAGGGTCAGCGTTTCGGTGTGCGGCGGATAGCAGATCTTCGGATCCACCTCGTGGCAACCCTGGTAGGTGATCGCCAGGCGCGTGCTCGTCGCGTCCGCGTCGCGCCGCGTGTACGGCAGGCTGGCGGTCAGCGCGTGGTGGTAGATCTCGACGTCGCCCAGGTACGGGTCGTGCTCCTTTTCGCCGGCCGGCAGGACGAGCTGGCCGGCCTCGATGCCGTCGTCGAGCACCTTGACGTGGATGCGGCCGCGGTAGAGGTAGTAATGCTCGGCGATTTGCCAGTGCAGGCGGATGCGCCCGGGCGTGGCGGCGTCGGCATCGAGGCGGAAGGCGTCGGTGACCTTCAGCAGCTTGCCGGGCTGCGCCACGGCGGGCATTCCAGCCGCCAGCAGCAGGGGCGCCAGCAGGGCGAAGGCGAGGCGTTTCAGGAATCTGGCGGACATCTTCCGGTTCCGGCGCGGCACATGCGCGGGTGCAACGGGACAAACTCCATTATGACCGTCATGCCGGCGCTTTGCTGTCGCCTGCGTCCATGGGCCGCGCGGCATGCGACGGGGCCGGGTTGTCCGGGGCGGCCCGGGGCCTTTTCACGAGACGGCCTGCCGCAGCCAGTCGAGGTAGGCCGGCAACCCGTCCTCGACGGGCACGGCGATCAGTTCCGGCACGTCGTAGGGATGCAGTTCCGCCAGCCGCTCGCGCAGGGCCGGCAGGCGGGCGGCGGTGGTCTTGACCAGCAGCAGCACTTCGGCGTCTTCCTCCACCCCGCCTTGCCAGCGGTAGGTCGAGGTGACGCCGGGCAGGCGGCTGACGCAGGCGGCCAGGCGCTCGTCCACCAGCGTGCGCGCGATGCGCGCGGCGCTGCCGGGGTCCGGGCAGGTGGTGAGGGCGAGCAGGCAGTCGGGCATGGGGCGAGGAGCGAGTGGAGGAACGAGGAGTGAGGGTAGGGGCTGCGTCGGGCCGGTGCCAGTGCGGCCGGGTCGCTTTCGGCGATTTTTTCCGGCCGGGGCCTTGAAAGCGCGCGATCCGTCCCTAAAATTGGCACTCACCACCGTCGAGTGCTAACAAGACGGTCCGAAACGTTCATCCATCACCTTCAGGAAGGTAACCGCCATGAGCAAACTGCGTCCGCTGCACGATCGCGTCATCGTCAAGCGTCTGGAAGAGGAAAAGGTCTCCGCCGGCGGCATCGTCATCCCCGACAGTGCCACCGAAAAGCCGACCCGCGGCAAGGTCATCGCCGCCGGTACCGGCCGCATCCTGGAAGACGGCAACGTCCGCCCGATGTCGCTGAAGGAAGGCGACGTCGTGCTGTTCGGCAAGTATGCCGGCCAGGAAATCAAGATCGACGGCGAAGAGCTGGTGTTCCTGAAGGAAGACGACGTGGTGGCCGTGGTCGAAGGCTGATCGCCTTCGACGGGGCCCGGGAATCGTCACCAAGAGCGCATCGCGCTCCGGTGCCCGGCCTCGAACCCGATGACCCCATTGCTCTGAACCATTTTCCATTTCCAATTTCCCGTTTCCGTTTTCCCAGAGGAAAAATCCAATGACAGCCAAAGAAGTCCGCTTCGGCGAAGACGCGCGCAAGCAGATCCTCAAGGGCGTGAACACCCTGGCCAACGCGGTCAAGGTCACGCTGGGCCCGAAGGGCCGCAACGTCGTGCTCGAGAAGAGCTTCGGCGCCCCCACCATCACCAAGGACGGCGTGTCCGTGGCCAAGGAAATCGAGCTGTCCGACAAGCTCGAGAACCTGGGCGCGCAGATCGTCAAGGAAGCCGCCTCCAAGACCTCCGACATCGCCGGTGACGGCACCACCACCGCCACCGTGCTGGCGCAGGCGTTCATCCGCGAGGGCATGAAGGCGGTCGCCGCCGGCATGAACCCGATGGACCTCAAGCGCGGCATCGACAAGGCCGTCATCGCCGCCGTCGGCGAACTGAAGAACCTCAGCAAGCCGACCAAGGACGACAAGGCCATCGCCCAGGTCGGCACCATCTCCGCCAACTCCGATGCCCACGTCGGCGACATCATCGCCGAGGCCATGAAGAAGGTCGGCAAGGAAGGCGTGATCACCGTCGAGGAAGGCCAGTCGCTGGAAAACGAGCTGGACGTCGTCGAGGGCATGCAGTTCGACCGCGGCTACCTGAGCCCGTACTTCATCAACAACCAGCAGAGCCAGCAGGTCGAGCTGGAAGACCCGTACATCCTGCTGCACGACAAGAAGATCTCCAACGTGCGTGACCTGCTGCCGGTGCTCGAAGGCGTCGCCAAGGCCGGCAAGCCGCTGCTGATCGTGGCCGAGGACGTGGAAGGCGAGGCCCTGGCCACGCTGGTGGTCAACACCATCCGCGGCATCGTCAAGGTGGCCGCCGTCAAGGCCCCGGGCTTCGGCGACCGTCGCAAGGCGATGCTGGAAGACATGGCCATCCTGACCAACGGCCAGGTCATTTCCGAGGAAGTCGGCCTGCAGCTCGAAAAGGCCACGGTGGACGACCTGGGCAGCGCCAAGCGCGTCACCATCACCAAGGAAAACACCACCATCGTCGACGGTGCCGGCGAGAGCGCCAAGATCGCCTCGCGCATCGAGCAGATCAAGGCGCAGATCGAGGAGACCACCTCCGACTACGACCGCGAGAAGCTGCAGGAGCGCGTGGCCAAGCTGGCCGGCGGCGTGGCCGTCATCAAGGTCGGTGCCGCCACCGAAGTCGAGATGAAGGAAAAGAAGGCGCGCGTCGAGGACGCCCTGCACGCCACCCGTGCGGCCGTCGAGGAAGGCGTGGTGCCTGGCGGCGGCGTCGCCCTGATCCGTGCGCTCACGGCCGTCGAAGGCCTGAAGGGCGACAACGTCGACCAGGACCACGGCATCGCCATCACCCGCAAGGCGCTGGAAGCCCCGCTGCGCGAGATCGTCAGCAACGCCGGCGACGAAGCCAGCGTGGTGCTGAACACGGTGAAGGAAGGCAAGGACAACTTCGGCTACAACGCCGCCACCGGCGAATTCGGCGACATGATCGAATTCGGCATCCTGGACCCGACCAAGGTCACGCGTTCTGCCCTGCAGCACGCCGCCTCGGTCGCCGGCCTGGCCATCACCACCGAAGCCATCGTCGCCGACGAGCCCAAGGACGACAAGGCTGATGCCGGCGCCGGCATGGGCGGCGGCATGGGCGGCATGGGTGGCATGGGCGGCATGATGTAAGTCGCCTCACCCGACGCAGTACCCAGGAAAAACCCCGCCTCGCGCGGGGTTTTTCTTTTTCTCCACCTGCCAGGGAAAAGGGTAGGGCGGGCACGGCCCGCCGATGCGGGGCGCCGACGACGGGCCGATGCCGGCCTGCTTGCGACTGCCACGCGGAAACCTTCGGTCACGACGTGACCGTACAATGGGCAATCACCTGTACGGATATCCGCATGGCATTGAGCAGCACCATCCACAAGGCCGAACTGTCGATCAGCGACATGGATCGGCATTACTACGCCACCCACGAGCTGACCCTGGCGCGGCATCCGTCGGAAACCGGGCAGCGCCTGATGGCGCGTCTGCTGGCCTTCATGCTGTACGCCGACGAGCGCCTGGAATTCGGTCGCGGGCTCAGTGACGAAAGCGAGCCGGCGCTGTGGCGCAAGGCCTATACCGGGGAGATCGAGTGCTGGATCGAGGTCGGTCAGCCCGACGAGGCGCGCATCCGCAAGGCCTGTGGTCGCGCGCGCCAGGTGGTGGTGCTCAATTACGCGGGCCGCAGCGCCGATATCTGGTGGGACAAGGTCGCCGCGTCACTGGCCCGCAATCGCAACCTTGTCGTGTTGGCCATCGACGAGGCCGAGATGCAGCGCCTCACCGACCTGTGCGATCGCGGCATGCGCCTGCAATGCCTGATCCAGGATGGCGAGCTGCAAATCATCGACGGGGACACCACGCTGGCCATACGCCCACGCACCCGCATGGGCGATTACGCGGTCGCCTGATCCACGAACGCTGTCTTGAGGAGCCTCGAAAAATCTGTGGGAGCGGCTTCAGCCGCGACATCTCCATGGGTACCGCAAGCCCTGCCCACGATGCCGAGGTTCCGCCTTGATGGGAGGCTGGGGTGATTCCGGGCTGTCGCGGCTGAAGCCACTCCCACATGGCATGCTTGATGGCTGGGGTTTTTCGAGGTTCCCCTTGCGAGCGAGGCGATCGTTACGGCCGGGTCAATGCCGCTTCTGGCGGTTTGCTTGCTGACGCGCCGGCTGCCGGGGCACTTGCCGCATGCGCCGGCTCTGTTGCCGGGGCCGTCGCTTTCACCTTGTCCCACAGCGGCGCCAGCTTGCCTTCCAGCCTCAGCCGCGACACGTTGCGCAGGCCGTTTTCCAGCTTCGCCTGCGCGGGCGTGGGTTCGGCGCGCGGGGCGTCGGGGGCGCGGGTGAGGTCGGCCAGCTTCGGGCCGAGCAGGTCGGCGAGGGCGTAGTAGCCCTTGTCGGCGATGCCGGCCTCGGCCAGCGCCATGCCGGGCAACATCCAGGCGGCCACGGTGCGGTCGACCGGTTTGGCGTCGGGATGACCGGTGTCGTAGATGATGTAGGGCACTTTCTGCACCAGGAAACCCTCGCCGTTCTTGAAGCCGGCATCCTGCATGGCCGGCACCAGCGCCGGCAGGTGGTCGCCGAAGAACACCACGATGGTGCGGCGCTTGCGTTTTTGCAGCGCGTCGACGAGGCGGCCCAGCTGCTTGTCCGCATGGCGGATGTGGTAGAGGTAGTTCTGCAGGTGGGTGCGGTGGTCGCCGGTGACGGCATCCGGCACCGGGATGGCGTCGCGCACCTTGGTGTCGATGCCGTAGGCCTGGTTGTAGGGGCCGTGCGCCTCGATGCTCAGGCCGTAGACGAACTGCGGCGGGCCGTCCGGCTTCAGCTGGCGCAGCAGCTCGTCGGTGAAGGACTTGTCGGACAGGTACTTGCCGTCGTTGACGCGGTTCTCCGGGGCGAAATCGTCGATCGAGACGAAGCGATCGAAGCCCAGCTTCTTGAACGCGCTGGTGCGGTTCCAGAACGCCGGGTCGTTGCCGTGCACGGCGATGACGCTGTAGCCCTTCGATTTCAGCAGGCGCACGATGCCGGGGATGACCTTGCGGTGAATCTGCAGCCACGGGAACTGGACGTCCGGGAAGTAGCGCAGCGACAGACCGGTCAGCACCTCGAAGCCGGTGCGGATGGTGCCGCCGCCGAAGGTCGGCGAGTGCATCCAGCCGGAAATGCCGTGGCGTGCCAGGCGGTGAAGGTTGGGCAGGAAGTCGACGTGATTGCCGTAGCCCTCGAGGATGATCGGGTCGAACAGCGACTCGCTGAGGATGACGAC
>CAZBZD010000069.1:0-9680 GCA_964496295.1 uncultured Rhodanobacteraceae bacterium
CCGGTGCCGTCCACCAAGCCTTTCCCGCTGCCGCGGCCACCCGGCTCCCCGCGCCATGACATCCGGGCAAAAGTCCATCGCCATCCTCGGCGCCACGGGCTCCATCGGCGCCAGCGCGCTGGACGTGGTCGCCCGGCACCCGGACCGCTTTCGCGCCGGCGTGCTGACGGCGCACCACAACGTCGCCAAGCTGGTCGAACTGTGCGCGCGGCACCGTCCCGACCGCGCGATCATTGCCGATGCCGCGCGCAAGGACGACCTGGCGCGGGCACTGGAGGACGCCGGCCTCGCCTGCGCGGTGGACGCGGGGCCCGGAGCACTGGCCGCGGCCGCCGCCGATGCCGGCACCGAGATCGTGGTCGCCGCCATCGTCGGCGCCGCCGGGCTTGCTTCCACGCTGGCCGCGGCGCGCGCCGGCAAGCGGCTGCTGCTGGCCAACAAGGAATCGGTGGTGATGGCCGGGCCGTTGCTGATGGCGGCGCTGCGCGAGGGCGGCGGCGAGCTGATGCCGGTCGATTCGGAGCACAACGCCATCTTCCAGTGCCTGCCGCACGGCCGCCCGCGGGTATCCGGAAGCGGCGTCAGGCGCCTGCTGCTGACCGCCTCGGGCGGGCCCTTCCGCGGCCGCACGCGGGCCGGCCTGGCCGGCATCACGCCGGACCAGGCCTGCGCCCACCCGACCTGGTCGATGGGACGCAAGATTTCGGTCGATTCCGCAACCTTGATGAACAAGGGGCTGGAAGTCATTGAAGCTCATCACCTTTTTGGTGCCGACATCGACCGCATCGAGGTCGTGCTGCACCCGCAGTCGATGGTGCATTCGCTGGTCGAATACGTCGACGGCTCGGTGCTGGCGCAGCTCGGCAACCCGGACATGCGCACGGCGCTGGCGCATGCGCTGGCCTGGCCCGAGCGCATCGAGGCCGGCGTCGCGCCGCTGGACCTGCCGGCACTGGGCCGCCTGGACTTCGAGCGCCCCGACACCGGCACCTTCCGCTGCCTGGCGCTGGCCTACCAGGCGTTGCGCGCCGGCGGCGACGCCACGGCCATCCTCAACGCCGCCAACGAGGTCGCCGTGGCCGCTTTCCTGGCCGGCGCGCTGCCGTTCACGGCGATCGCCGAGGTCATCGATGCCACTTTGCAGGAACTGACGCCCGAACCCGTGGTCGATATGACATCCCTCGTTCAGCGTGATGTTGGCGCGCGCAAGGTGGCGCAACGTATCATGCACGGGTATCACTGAGGCTCGCGTCCGCACACATGCTCGATTTCCTGGGTTCCATCTGGTGGTTGGCCGTCACGCTCGGCGTGCTGGTCACCTTTCACGAATTCGGCCACTTCTGGGTGGCGCGCCGCTGCGGCGTCAAGGTGCTGCGCTTTTCCGTGGGCTTCGGGCGCGCGCTGTGGAGCCGCACCGGGCGCGACGGCACCGAATACTGCATCGCCGCCATTCCCCTGGGCGGCTACGTGAAGATGCTCGACGCCCGCGAGGGCGAGGTGCCGGACGACGAGCGCGACATGGAGTTCACCGGCAAGCCGATCTGGCAGCGCATCGCCATCGTCGCCGCCGGGCCGGTGTTCAACCTGGTCTTCGCCGTGCTGGCGTTCTGGGTGATGTTCATGGTCGGGCGGCCCGGGATGGTGCCGGTCGTGGCCACGCCGGCGCCGCAGAGCCTGGCCGCCGAGGCCGGATTCCGGGCCGGCGACACCATCAAGACCGTCGACGGCCAGCCGGTGGCCACCTGGAACGGCGTGCTCGACACCCTGAGCGGCAGCATGCTCTCGCACCAGTCCGTGCCGGTAGACGTGCAGCGCGCCGACGGCACGCTGGCCACGCTGCACCTGCCGTTGCAGCGGTTGCCGACGGATGTCGACTTCGGCAAAGCCTTCGAGAAGATCGGCCTCAGGTCGCAAGGCCGGCCGCCGGTCGCCGGGCATGTCGAGCCGGGCATGCCTGCCGCCCGCGCCGGCATGCGCGACGGCGACCGCATCACGGCCATCGACGGCAAGCCGGTCGACCACTTCAGCGACATCGGCGCGCGCATCAACGCCCTCACCGGCAAGGATCCCGTGCTGACCTTCGGCATCCTGCGCGACGGCCGCAGCCTGACCGTGCCGGTCAGGCCCATGTGGAAGGATCCGGGCGACGGCGGCGGCGCGCGCTGGCTCATCGGCGTGACGCCTCCCCGGCCGAAGACGGCGGTGCTCCGCTACGGGCCGGTCACGGCCATGGGCAAGGCGCTGGCCAATACCTGGGACAAGACCGCCACCACCTTCGAGATGGTCGGCAAGATGCTGGTCGGGCACGCCTCCACGAGCAACCTCGGCGGGCCGATCACCATCGCGCGCGCGGCCAACACCACGGCGCAGATGGGTTTTGCCTGGTTCCTGTCCTTCCTCGGCCTGATCTCGCTGAGCCTGGCCGTTCTCAACCTGCTGCCGATCCCGATCTTGGACGGCGGTCACCTGCTGTATTACCTTATCGAGCTGGTCAAGGGCCATCCGGTCAGCGAACGCACCATGATGGCCGGACAGTTCGTCGGCATGGCGCTGATCGTCGCCCTGATGGGACTGGCCTTCTACAACGACATCCTGCGACTGGTCTCGTGAGTCGCTGCCCCCTCCCGCCGTGGCCGCCGGCCGCGGTTTCGCGTTTTACCCAATGGAATCGACGATGAAGCGTGTCGCCGCCCTGATCCTGCTATCCGCCCTGAGTGCCAATGCCTTCGCCGTGACGCCGTTCGTGGTTTCCGACATCCGCGTGGAAGGCCTGCACCGCATCGCCGCCGGCACCGTGTTCAGCTACCTGCCGATCGAGAAGGGCGACACGCTCACCAACGCCAGCGCCCAGCAGGCCATCCGCGCGCTCTACCGCACCGGGTTCTTCAGCGACATCGAACTCGAACACCAGGGCGACATCCTCATCGTCAAGGTGGTCGAGCGCCCGTCCATCGCCAAGCTGGACATCCGCGGCAACAAGGCCATCAAGACCGACGACCTCAAGAAAGGCCTGAAGTCGATCGGCCTGTCCGAGGGCTCCACCTTCGACCGCCTGGCCCTCGACCGCGTGAGCAAGGAACTGATCCGGCAGTACTACAACCGCGGTCGCTACAACGTCTCGGTGGAACCGCACGTGACCCACCTGGCCAACAACCGCGTGAACATCGACATCGAGATCCGCGAAGGCCAGACCGCGCGCATCAAGGCCATCAACATCGTCGGCAACACCGTGTTCACCGACGAGCAGATCCGCGAGGATTTCGAGTCCGACACCACCAACTGGACGTCCTGGTACACCAAGGACGACCAGTATTCGCGCGAGAAGGTCTCCGGCGACCTGGAAAAACTGGGTTCGTACTACATGGACCGCGGCTACGCGGACTTCGGGGTCACCTCCACCCAGGTGGCGATCACGCCCAAGAAGCGCGACATCTACATCACCGCCAGCATCAAGCAGGGTGACATCTACAAGATGTCCGGCGTGCACCTGCTCGGCGACCTGATCCTGCCCGAAAAGACCATGCGGCAGTTCGTGTTCATCCACAAGGGCGACACGTTCGACCGAGCCAGGATCCAGGCCAGCGCCAAGTTCATGAAAGGCACCCTGGCCAACATCGGCTACGCCTTCGCCGAGGTCACGCCGATACCCAAGCTGGACAAGGAAAACCACACCGTCGACCTGACCTTCTACGTCAAGCCCGGCCAGCGCGTGTACGTGCGCCGCATCACCTTCAACGGCAACACGCGCACCGAGGACAGCGTGCTGCGCCGCGAAATGCGACAGCTGGAAGGCTCGTGGTACTCCCAGGCCGCCATCGACCGTTCCAAGACCCGCTTGAAGCAGCTGGGCTATTTCAAGGATGTCAAGATCGAGCACAAGCGCGTGCCCGGCACCACCGACCAGGTGGATCTCTCCGTCACGGTCGAGGAACAGAATGCCGGCAGCCTGCAGTTCGGCATCGGCTATTCGCAGTACTCCGGCACCATCCTCTCCGCTTCGGTGACGCAGAACAACTTCCTCGGCACCGGCGATAAGTTCTCGCTGGGCATGCAGACCAGCCGTTACTACCAGTCCCTGAACGTGCGCTACGTCAACCCGTACGTGACCGACACCGGCATCAGCGTGGGCTACAACCTCAACTACAGCAAGACCGACTTCGGCAACGCCAACTACGCCAACTTCGAAAACTCGACGCGTGCCTTCTCCATGTTCTTCGGCATCCCGCTGAGCGAAACCGATCGCCTGACGGCCGGCCTGGGCCTGGAAAGCAACCGCGTCAACCTGTACCCGGGCCTCAGCCCCGAGTCCTATCTCAACTACCAGAACGCGATGGGGCACAAGACGGCGCACAGCTGGACCTTCAGCACCTCCTACACCCACGAAACGCGTAATGCCTACTGGGCGCCGACCCGCGGCGGCATCCAGTCGCTGAGCCTCAACGTGGCCCTGCCCGGTTCCACCGTGCAGTACTGGAAGGCCTATTACCGCGGCAACCACTACTGGCCCATCGGCGGCGGTTTCGTGCTGTACCTGAACGGCGAAATCGGCTACGGCGACACCTACGGCGACCAGACCTACAGCCGCACGTTCGGCCCCTACGTGGCCGGCCAGAAGCTCGACTTCCCGTTCTGGGAAAACTACTACTCCGGCGGCGTGCGCGACGTGCGCGGTTTCCAGGATCGCAGCCTCGGTCCGCGCGAGCAGTCCGGCGGCTACTACTATCCCCAACCTGTCGGCGGCGCCTTCAAGGTACTGGGCACGGCGCAGGTCTTCCTGCCGATTCCCGGCCTGAAGGACGTCAGGACCGCGCGCGTGGCCGTGTTCACCGATGTCGGCAACGTCTACAAGGACTACTCGAGCTTCGATGCCAGCAAACTGCGTGCATCATATGGCGTCTCGCTGCAGTGGCAGTCCCCGATGGGACCGCTGGTCATCAGCTACGCCATCCCCTTCCGCACGCAGCCCGGCGACGGCCATTACGAAGAACGCTTCCAGTTCACGTTCGGCAGCAACTTCTGACCACCCGCAGGCCGGGGCCGCGGGACCGCCCGGCCCCGGCGGACACGGTCGCCGCGACGGCCCTGCCCCGCATCGTCCCATTCGGGACGTGTTGCGGCTATCATGACCGTCTTTCGCACCGACTCCCCGAGGCATGGCCGAACCCGCGCAACAGCATGACCTGG
This sequence comes from uncultured Rhodanobacteraceae bacterium, assembly GCA_964496295.1. Classification (GTDB taxonomy): domain Bacteria; phylum Pseudomonadota; class Gammaproteobacteria; order Xanthomonadales; family Rhodanobacteraceae; genus Oleiagrimonas. Next base: position 5,185 of record CAZBZD010000069.1, read on the forward strand.
CATCGCTGGCCGAACGCTTCGGCCTGGAGCTGCACGGTGACGGCGGCACCGTCATCCGCGGGGTGGCGACGCTGGCCCGCGCCGACGGCTCGCAACTGGCGTTCCTGGCCAACACCCGCTACACCGCGCAGCTGGCCGACACCCGCGCCGGCGCAGTCATCCTTGCCGCCGACCAGCTCGAGGCGTGCCCGGTCCCCGCACTGGTGGCGGCCGATCCCTACGTCGCCTACGCCCGCATCGCGGCCCTGTTCCAGCGCCGGCCCGCGGCCGCGCCCGGCGTGCATGCCAGCGCGGTGGTGGCCGACGGTGCCGAGATCAGCCCCGCGGCCTGCATCGGTCCGCACTGCGTGGTCGAGGCCGGTGCACGCATCGGCGACGGCGTCGTGCTCGGCCCGCACTGCGTGGTCGGCCCGCGCTGCATCGTCGGCGCCCAGTCGCGGCTGGTGGCCCGCGTCACCCTGGTCGCGGACGTCAAGCTCGGCCAGCGCGTCCTGATCCATCCCGGCGCGGTCCTCGGCGCCGACGGCTTCGGCCTGGCCGTGCACGAAGGCCACTGGATCAAGGTGCCGCAGCTGGGCGGCGTGCGCGTCGGCGACGACTGCGAGATCGGCGCCAACACCACCATCGACCGCGGTGCCCTGGAAGACACCGTGCTCGAGGAAGACGTGCGCCTGGACAACCAGATCCAGATCGCGCACAACGTGCACGTGGGCGCGCACACGGCCATGGCCGGCTGCGCCGCCGTGGCCGGCAGCGCACGCATCGGCCGCTGGTGCATGGTGGGCGGCAATGCCGGTATCCTAGGCCACCTCGAAGTGGCCGACCACGTGGTGATCACCGCCAAGAGCCTGGTCACCCGGTCCATCCGCGAGGCGGGCGAATATTCTTCCGGAGTTCCCTTGCAGGACAACCGTGCGTGGCGCAGGAACGCGGCACGCTTCAGACATCTGGACGACATGGCGCGCCGGCTCAGGGCGCTGGAAAGGAAAGAGCATGACTGACAACGCCGTCACCCTGCCGGTCGACGTGGAGCATATCCAGCGGCTGCTGCCGCACCGTTACCCTTTCCTGCTGGTCGATCGCGTGATCGAGCTGGAAACCGGCAAGCGCATCGCCGCGATCAAGAACGTCACCATCAACGAGCCCTTCTTCCAGGGCCATTTCCCCGACCATCCGGTGATGCCAGGCGTGCTGATCGTGGAAGCGCTGGCGCAGGCGGCGGGCGTCCTGTTCCAGTTGTCGGCCGACCCCGACGAAAAGAACGGCACCTCGCTCTACTACCTGGTCAAGATCGACAAGGCCCGCTTCACCGCCATGGTGGTGCCGGGCGACCAGCTGCGCCTGGAAGTGGACCTCAAACGGCTGCTGCGCGGCATGGGCATCTTCCAGGCCCGCGCCCTGGTCGACGGCAACGAAGTGGCCAGCTGCGAACTGATGTGCGCCGGACGCGGCGACTGAGGCAGCCATGATCGACCCGACCGCCCGCATCCATCCCGAAGCCCGCCTCGCCGATGGCGTCGAGGTCGGTCCCTACAGCATCATCGGTGCCGGCGTCGAGATCGGTGCCGGTACCACCATCGGCGCGCACGTGGTCATCCAGGGCCCGACCCGCATCGGCAGGAACAACCGCATCTGGCAGTTCGCCTCCATCGGCGCCGACCCCCAGGACAAGAAATACGCCGGCGAAACCAGCCATCTGGAGATCGGCGACGACAACGTGTTCCGCGAATTCGTCACCGTCCACCGCGGCACCGGCGGCGGCGGCGGCGTCACCCGCATCGGCGACGACAACTGGTTCCTGGCCTACGTGCACGTCGCGCACGACTGCATCATCGGCAACCACACCATTTTTTCCAACTACTCGGCACTGGCCGGCCACGTCGAAGTCGACGACTGGGTCATCGTGGCCGGCTACGCCGGCGTGCACCAGTTCTGCAAGGTCGGCGCGCACGCCTTCATCGGCATGGGTTGCCTGGCCGGCGCCGACGTGCCGCCGTTCGTGATGATGGCCAACGAACAGCACGGCCGCCCGCGCGGCATCAACAGCGAAGGTTTGAAGCGCCGCGGCTTCGACGCCGAGCGCATCAAGGCCATCAAGCGCGCCTACCGTACCCTGTTCATGAGCAAGCGGCCGCTGGCCGAGGCCCGCGAGCAGCTTGTCGAACAGGCTGCCGGGAACGAGGACGTGCGGCAGATGCTGGAGTTCCTGGATCGCAGCGAGCGCGCGTTGGCGAGGTGAGGCTGCTTCGCCGGAGAGCCGGGGCCGGGACTGCCGGTCGAGACCCGGGTTGCAGGTTCATGTCCGGGACCGGGGACCGGTATATTCGGAAACCTCCGGTGAAACCCGGACCAAAGGCTCGAGGAATCCGCGGCAGGATGATTTCGAAGGGCCGTGATATCGAATCCATGCGGCAAAACCCGCGCCCAGCATGAATGACGTGCCAACAAACCATTCCCATGCCTCCCGCTCCCCGGGTTCCGGCACCCCGGTCATCGCCATGGTCGCCGGCGAAGCCTCCGGCGACCAGCTCGGCGCGCACCTGGTTTCGGCGCTGAAGGAACGTTTCCCCGGCGCGCGCTTCGTGGGCGTGGGCGGCCCGCGCATGATGGCCGAGGGTTTCCGGGCCTGGCACGACGTCGAGGCCCTGTCGGTGATGGGTTTCGCCGAAGTGGTTCGTCATCTTCCGCGCCTGCTGGCATTGCGCAGGCAACTCGCGCAGCGCCTGCTGGCGTCGAAGCCGGACATCTTCATCGGCATCGATGCCCCGGACTTCAACCTGGGCCTGGAGCGCAAGCTGAAACAGGCCGGCATTCCCGTCGCGCACTACGTCAGCCCGTCGATCTGGGCCTGGCGCGAGAACCGCGCGGAGAAAATCGGTCGCAGCGTCGACCGCGTGCTGTGCCTGTTCCCGATGGAACCGCCGATCTACGCGCGCCACGGCATCGACGCCCGCTTCGTCGGTCATCCGCTGGCCGCGCGCTTTCCCATGGTTTCCGACCGCGTCGGCGCACGCGAAGCCCTCGGCCTGCCGCAGGACCGGCCGGTACTGGCCGTGCTGCCCGGCAGCCGTCCCGGCGAGATCGAGCGCCTGGGCCGCACCTTCCTCGATGCCGCCGAGCGCGTCCGCGCGGCCATGCCGGACATCAAGGTCGTCGTGCCGACCGCCAACGAACGTTGCCGGGCCATGCTGGAACAGGCGACGGCGACCCTGCCCGGCCCCGATCCCGTCATGCTCGGCGGCAAGTCCCACGAGGCCATGCAGGCCGCGGACGTGGTCCTGCTGGCATCCGGCACGGCCACGCTGGAAGCCATGCTGGCCAAGCGGCCCATGGTGGTCGGTTATCGCGTGGCCCCGGCCAGCTACCGCATCGCGCGCGCGCTGCGCATGCTCAAGACCGACATCTACGCCCTGCCCAACATCCTCGCCCGCGCCGACAACCCGCAGGCCCCGTTGCCGGCCCGGGAACTGATGCAGGACGAATGCACCGCCGACAACCTGGCCGACGCCGTGCTGGCCCTGCTGCGCGACCCGCAGCACCGCGGCGAGATCGTGGCCACCTTCGAACGGCTGCATCGCGGGCTGCTCGGCGACATGCAGCCGGAACACCCGGCCGGGCCGGCAGCCGATGCCGTCGCGGAGATGATCGAACATGGCTGACGCGACCCTGCCGTTGCCGTTCGACGCCGGCATCCCGGCACTCGCGGCCGGCGTCGACGAAGCCGGCCGCGGGCCGCTGGCCGGGCCGGTCTGCGTGGCCGCCGTGGTCCTCGACCCCGCGCGGCCGATTGCCGGCCTGGACGACTCCAAGCGCCTGAGCGCCCGCCGTCGCGAAACCCTGTTCGAGCAGATCATCGAACACGCTTCGGCGTTCCACGTCGTCATGGTTCCGTGCGCCGAAATCGACCGCATCAACATCCTGCAAGCCACCCTGCAGGGCATGCGCCGCGCCGTGGAGGGCCTCGCGCCGGCGGCCGAATACGCCCTCGTCGACGGCAACCGCCTGCCTGCGGGGCTGCCCTGCCCGGCACGCGCCGTGATCGGCGGCGACCACCTGCACGCGGCCATCAGCGCCGCCTCGATCCTGGCCAAGGTGACCCGCGACCGCTACATGGTCGAGCTGGACGCGCGTTATCCCGGCTACGGCTTCGCCAAGCACAAGGGTTACGGCGTGGCGGCGCACCTGGAGGCACTGGCACGGCTCGGCCCCTGCCCCGAACACCGGCGCAGCTTCGCCCCGGTACGCGGCTGCCTGACAACCCACGAGTAGGGTGGGCACTGCCCGCCAACAAACCTCCACGACGGCGGGCAATGCCCGCCCTACCCGCTGCGCCCCATCCCGATGGCAGGAGACGGCCCTGCTGGACCACAGGTCCGCTGTCAAGCAGGCTAAACTAGCCGCATGCCTGCCCGCTTCGTCCACCTGCATGTCCACAGCGAATTCTCGCTGGTCGATTCCACCCTGCGCATCCAGCCCCTGGTCGAGGGTTGCGTGCA
>CAZBZD010000070.1:0-9656 GCA_964496295.1 uncultured Rhodanobacteraceae bacterium
CTCGGCCAGCCAGGCCATCGGCTTCGCCTTCGAGACCCTGCAGGCCGGCAAGCAGGACGTCATGATCGCCGGCGGCGGCGAGGAACTGTCGATCGGCACCACCGCGGTGTTCGACCGCCTGTTCGCCACCAGCACGCGCAACGACGCCCCCGCCACCACGCCGCGCCCGTTCGACCGCGACCGCGACGGCCTGGTGGTCGGCGAGGGTGCGGTCAGCCTGGTGCTGGAAACCCTGGAGCACGCGCAAGCGCGCGGCGCGCCGATCCATGCCGAACTGGTCGGCTTCGGCACCAACGCCGACGGCGCGCACATCACCCAGCCGCAGGCCGAAACCATGGCCGCGGTGATGCGCCTGGCCCTGGACGACGCCGGCCTCGACGCCGGCGCGATCGGCTACGTCAGCGCCCACGGCACCGCCACCGACCGCGGCGACGTGGCCGAATCGATCGCCACCCGTGAAGTCTTCGGTCCGCACATCCCGATCAGTTCGCTGAAAAGCTGTTTCGGCCACACCCTCGGCGCCTGCGGCGCGCTGGAAGCCTGGCTCGCCATCGAGATGATGCGCGAGGGCTGGTTCGCGCCCACCCTCAACCTGGAACACGTCGACCCCGCCTGCGCCGAGCTCGACTACATCACCGGCGACGGCCGCGCCATGGACACCGAGTACTTCATGAGCAACAACTTCGCCTTCGGCGGCATCAACACCAGCCTGATCTTCCGCCGCCGGGACGGATGAGCCGGCGCGGGTCGCAACCGGCGCGCAACCGCTATCCTTCCGCCATGCAATACCAGCCCATCCTCGACCGGATCCACGCCGAAATCGTGCCCACGCTGCCGCAGGGCCATGTTGCCGACTACATCCCGCAACTGGCGCGCGTGGACCAACGCAAGTTCGGCATGGCCGTGTTCGATGTCGAAGGCGGCTGCGCCAGCGTGGGCGACGCCGCGGAACGCTTTTCCATCCAGAGCATTTCCAAGGTCTTCATGCTGACCCTGGCGATGCAGGCCGACAACGACCGGCTGTGGCAGCGGGTCGGGCGCGAGCCGTCGGGCTCGTCGTTCAACTCGCTGGTGCAACTGGAGTTCGAGCGGGGCATGCCGCGCAACCCGTTCATCAATGCCGGCGCGCTGGTGGTGACCGACCTGGTGCTTTCGCGCGTGGGCAACGCCCATGCCGCGTTGCTGGATTTCGTGCGCCGGCTCAGCGGCGCCGGCGACGTGGACTACGACGCCGCGGTGGCCGCCTCCGAAGCGGCCCTGGGCTACCGCAACGCCGCGATGGCCAACTTCCTGAAAAGCTTCGACAACCTGGAAAACCATCCGGACGCCGTGCTGGACGCCTATTTCCATCACTGCGCCCTGGCCATGAGCTGCGAGGAACTGGCGCGCTCGTTCATGTACCTCGCGCGCCACGGCCACAATTCCGACGGCGCCGTGATCACGCCCAGCCAGGCCAAGTACATCAACTCGCTGATGCTCACCTGCGGCACCTACGATGCCGTGGGCGATTTCGCCTACCGCGTGGGCCTGCCCGGCAAGAGCGGCGTCGGCGGCGGCATCGTGGCGGTCATGCCGGGCATGTTCAGCGTCTGCGTGTGGGCACCCGGGCTCAATGCCAGCGGCAACTCGCTGGCCGGCACGCGGGCCCTGGAGCGCTTCTCGCAACTGACCGGACAGTCGATCTTCTAGGGCGGGTTGCCAACCCCGTGGCCTTCCGGCGGTGCCACCTGCGGCATACTCCGCACATGCCCCAGGCAAGCGCCACCACGACACGGCCCGAACGGCTGCCGGATTTCTGCAGCCCGCCGATCCTGTTCGCGCTGCTGCTGGTGGCCGGGCTGACGGTGGCGGTGATGGCGCTGACGCCGGGGGCGATGCTCGGCTGGCGCGGGTTCAGCACCGCCATCGTGTTCGCGGTGTGGCTGGCGATGGTGATCGGAGTGGCGCTGTGCAAGTCGCGCCCGCTGCTGCTGCGCCTGCCGGGGATCGCCGCGTTCGCCGGCGTGTGGCTGCTGATCCTGGTGATCGTGGCGCTGGCCAGCTGGATGGTGGGCTGGCTCGACCACGCCCTGGCGATGAACCTCACGCCGTCCTCGATCCCGCGCTTCGTGGCCGCCAGCACCACCATCAGCGCGCTGATCGGCGCGGCGCTGCTGCGTTATTTCCATGTCGTGGCGCAGTGGCAGGCGCGCCAGGCGGCCAGCGCGCGCGCGCAGGTGGACGCGCTGCAGGCGCGCATCCGGCCGCACTTCCTGTTCAACAGCATGAACACGGTGGCGGCGCTGGTGCGGGTGGACCCGGAAGCCGCCGAAAGCACCGTGGAGAACCTGTCCGAACTGTTCCGCGCCGCGCTCGGCAGCGAGGGCGCGGGCACGCTCGGCGAGGAGCTGGCGCTGGTCGACCGCTACCTCGCCATCGAGCAATGGCGCCTGGGCGAACGGCTGCGCGTCGAACGCCGACTGGACGGCCTGCCGGAAGCCCTGGCGATGCCGCGCCTGCTGCTGCAGCCGCTGGTGGAAAACGCCGTGCGCCACGGCATCGGCCCGCGCCGCGAGGGCGGCACGATCACGCTCGAAGGCGACGCCGACGCCGACGGGGTCCGCATCGTCATCGCCAATCCGTTGCCGCCGTCGGACACCGACGTGCGCGGCAACGGCCACGGCCTGGACAACGTGCGCCAGCGCCTGCGCTACCATTTCGGGCCGGCCGCCGACATCGCCATCGCGCGCGACGACGGCCGCTTCACCGTCACCATGCGCTTGCCCGGACAGACCGCGTAACGCGCGTCACGGACGCGATCGAAGCGGCAGCCTGGCGGCCCGCGATTCCCGCTTGTGCTGGCGCTTCCGGCGCCGCTTGCGCTTCCAGTTGGGATACCAGTACAGGAACCCCGTCACCGGCAGGCTGGCGGCGACCAGGCTGGCGAGGAAGGCGAGGATTTCCGTCCACAGCCCGCCGATCGCGCCCACGTGGATGTCGTAGTACATGGCCAGCAGCCTGCTGCCGCCGTCCAGGTCGCGATAGAGCTTGTGTTTCACCAGTTGTCCGCTGTCGACGGCGAACCACAGCACGTCGGGATGGTCGTAGCGGTCCTCGATGGGCTGCACGACCGCCTTGATCAGATGCTCGCCCGGCGCGGGCATGTAGAACAAAATGGCCTCGGCATCGGGGAACCGCGACCAGGCGGTGGCGTAGGCGCGCGACGGCCCGCTCGCGGCGCTCGCGGCATCGGTCCGCGCCGGCGCCGGTACGTGCGTGGCGGTGACGCGGGGCAGCTCGAAACTTCCCGAGCCCATGAAATAAAGAGCCTGCCTGGCGGACTGGAAATACCAGCACAGCCCGCTGAAGCCGAGGATCAGCAGGACCAGCAGCGCGTAGAAGCCGAGCACGTTGTGGATGTCGTGGTTGATCCGTTTCCACGACAGCTTCAGGTCGATCCGGAAACACCGCCTCCAGGACTGGCGGCTGAAGCGGCGCGGCAGCCACAGGACCAGCCCCGACAGCATCGAGACGAGAAACACCAGCGTGGCCCACGCGACGACGGGCTGCCCGATCGGCGTGGCCAGCAGCAGGGACCAGTGGATGCCCTTCACGATCTGGAAAAAATCGTGCTCCTCGTCGACGATGCCCTCGACCTTGCCGGTGTAGGGGTTGATGTAGCCGGTGCGGTAGTCCTTGATGTCGCCGAAATAGGTCCAGGTGTCCTCGGCGGCCCGGTACGTGAAGGCCTGCCAGTTGCGCGACCGATCGCGGAACGTGGCCAGCCCGTAGCGCAGCCGCTCCACCCCCATGGCCGTGGCCAGCCGCTGCTCCAGCACCCCCACGGGCAGGGTTTGCGACTTGACCACGTCGGCCTGGCGCAGGTCGTGCCGCAGCGCGTGCGTGATCGGCGCGTGGAACACCCACAGGCACCCGGTCACGCCCAGGATGAACACGATCACGCCGCTGGCCAGGCCCAGGTACAGATGCAGCTTGTTGACGACTTGTCGGGCTTTCATGGGCAAGCGTGGTTTCCGGCCGGCGGCATCGACGGGGTTACGGGGCGCTCGGTGCGACGACGGCGCGGGCGTTTCAGAACCGGTATTTGACGGACACGCGGACGTTCCGCGGCGCGCCCCAGGTCAGGTCGCCGAACACTCCGTAGATGTTGTAGTAGGTCTTGTCCAGCGCGTTGCCGACGTTGAGCTGGACGTCCAGGTGCGTGTTGACCGCATACCGCGCCATGAGGCTGACCAGGGCGTAGGCGTCCTGGCTGACGCGCTGCTGGTTGCCCAGCGGGCCCGTGAGCAGGGTGTAGCTGTCGTCCTGCCAGGCCACGCCGCCGCCGACCGTCAGCGCGCTCCAGGCGCCGGGGAACCGGTAGCTGGTGAACAGCTTGAACAGGCGGATGGGAAACAGCGTGTTGACCGCCTTGCCGGACGCGTCCTCCAGCTGGAACCGGGTATAGCCGAGCGACGCCTGCCAGCCCTCGGCCAGCCGCCCCGACAGCTGCGCCTCGAAACCGCGGCTGGTCGCCCCGTCCGCGGCGCGGTACGCCGGCCGGTTCGGGTCGCCGTCGATGAACTCGCCGGTGGTCTGCGCCAGGTTGTCCTGCTTGATGCGGAACAGGGCCAGCGAGGCATTCAAGCGGCCCGCCATGAAGGCGCCCTTGAGGCCCACTTCGGTGCTTTTGCCGACAATCGGATCGAGGATCCGGTTGTGGATGTCGCGGTTGTTCTGCGGCTGGAAGATGTCGGTGTAGCTGGCGTAGGCGGAAAGGTGCCGGTTGATGTCGTACACCAGCCCGGCATACGGCGTCACCACCGAATGCTTCATCCGGAAGCGGGGCACGTACTGCCCTTCGCCCGAGCGCTCGTAACGGTTCAGCCGGACTCCGACGATCACGTGCAGCGGCTCGGCGACGGCATAGCGGGCGACGCCGTAGACGGCTTGCTGGGTGGTCTCCTTGCCGACGTAGTGGTGCTCGTCCCAGACCGGCTCGGGGTAGTCGCCCCGGTAGGCGGAAAAATCGGGAATGTCGGGGTACTGGCTGTCGCGGGGCGTGTGCTGGTCGGCATCCAGGGTCTGCCGGTTGTGCACGTAGCCGAAGGCCGTCTGCATCGGCCGTCCGAACACATCGAAGCTGCCGCTCGCGGCCAGGCTGAAACTGTCGAAGTTCCGGTCCATGTCGTAGCCGCCCAGGAACACGTCCAGCGGATCCGGGCTGCCGGACGCGAACAGCAGGTACGACTGGTACTGCCGCTGGCCGTGGCTGTAGCTCGCGCGCAGCTTCCAGCCGCCGGCGAAGCGGTGTTCCAGGTGGACGAAGTAGTTCCTGTTGCCGCTGTCCCAGCGGTTCCAGTCGGGCGCCGTGCTGGTGGAGCGGTCGTAGTGGGTGCGTTGCCCGTCGCTGTGCCAGATCGGCAGGCCGCCCCACATCGGCGCGTCCGAATCGTTGTGCTGATAGCTTGCGCCCAGCCACAGCGTGGTGTCGGCGCCCAGGTCGACATCCACCGTTCCGTAGAGGTAGCGGCGCTGGTTGCTGTAGCGGTCGATCCAGCTGTCGCCCTTGTTGAAGCCGGCCACCACGCGGCCGCGCACGCTGCCCGAGCCGTTCAGGGGCGTGGACAGGTCCAGTTGCGCCCCGAGATGGTTCCAGCTTCCGGCATCGACTTTTGCCCAGCCGGTGAAAACCGGGCTGGTGGCCCGCTTGTGGACCAGGTTGATGGAAGCCGACGGGCTGCCGGCGCCGGTCATCAGGCCGTTGGCGCCGCGGACGATTTCCACGCGGTCGTAGAAGGCCAGGCTGCCGCCGATGACGGCCTGCGAGTTCCAGCCCGAACCCTGGCCCCAGTTGCTCGGCACGCCGTCGATCATCAGGCGCCGGATGTAGAAGCCGCGGGAGCTGAAGGTGGCGCGGTTGGTTTCCACGCGCCGGGCGGACAGGCCGATGCCGTGACGGACCACGTCCAGCACGGTATCGAGGTCCTGGTCCTGGATGCGCTGCTGCGTCACCACGCTCACCGACTGCGGCGTTTCGCGCAGCGACATCTCCAGGGGCGTGGCGGTGCCCGCCGCGCCGGTGGTGTACGAATGCGTCCCCTCGGTGGTCCCCGAAGGCAGCGCCGTGGCCGACACGGTGACGCCCTTCAGGGTGGTGCTCGATTCGGACTTCTTGTCCTGCCGGTCGTCCTGCCGGGTCCCCTGGCCGTCCCTGGCCTGCGGCGCGGCCGCGGCCGGCGGGCGCGGCGTCGCCACGGCCGCGGCGGCGAGGAGCAGGCCGCCGGCGAGGCATGCCTGCGCACCCCGTTTCAGGCCGGACGCGTATCGCGGGCAAAACGACGACTGCACACTGGAACAGCGTGGACCAATCAGGCTCATGGAGGGTTCGCTTTCAATTGAGAATGCGAACCAATTTTATTAACGCCACCTTTACGTGTCAATTTCGCGGCCTGCGGCGGCGCGCCGGCCGGCCCCGCTCACGCCGCGCCCGCGACTCCGCCGACGGGTACGGACAACAGCGCCGGCGTCTGCGCTACCATTCCGGGCAGGCCGCCGCCGGCGCCATCGCGCGCGACGCCGGCCGTTCCACCGTCACCATGCGGCTGCCAAGGGGGACCGTTGATGCCGCGCCCGCCGACATGCGCATCCTGATCGCCGACGACGAGCCCCTGGCGCGCACGCGCCTGGCCGCGTTGCTGGGCCAGTGCGACGACGTGGATGTCATCGCCGCGGTGGCCGACGGCGAAGCCGCGCTGGCGGCCTGCATCGAGCACGGGCCCGACCTCCTCGTCGCCGACATCGACATGCCGGGCCTGGACGGCACCGAACTGACGCGCCGCCTGGCCACGCAGCCGCGGCCGCCGCAGGTGGTCTTCTGCACCGCCTACGAGCATTTCGCCGCGCAGGCCTACGAACTCGGCGCGGCCGACTACCTGCTCAAGCCGGTCGGCCTGGCGCGCTTGCGCGAGGCCCTGGCGCGCGCCGGCCGCCTGCGCGCTCCCGCGCCGCGCGAGCGCGCCGTGCTCGGCGTGCGCATGGGCGGCGAGGAGCGCCGCATCCCGCTCGACGAGGTGTACTGCCTGCTCGCCGACGACAAGTACGTGACCGTGCACCACGCCGGCGGGGAAAGCCTCGTCGACACCTCGTTGCGCCAGCTCGAACAACAGCACCCGGACGCCCTGCTGCGCCTGCACCGCAACTGCGTGATCCCGCGCAAGCGCCTGCTCGGCATCGTCAGCGGCGACGGCCAGGCCCGCGCGCGCCTGGCCGGCTGCGCGCTGGAACCGGAGATCAGCCGGCGCAACCTGGCCGCGGTGCGCCGGCTGCTGCACGGAGGCTGACGCGAGTCGCCCGCCCGGCGGGGACAGCATCCGGCATCTGCGCGACAATGGAGGCCCTGGCCCGTTTCCGCTTCCGGAGTCCGCATGAGTTCCCGTCCCCTGCGCATCGCCACCCGCAAAAGCGCCCTGGCCATGTGGCAGGCCGAGCACGTGGCCGCGCGCCTGCGCGAGGCGCACGCCGGGCTCGCGGTCGAACTGGTGCCCATGAGCACGCGCGGCGACGAGGTGCTGGACCGGCCGCTGGCCACGATCGGCGGCAAGGGCCTGTTCCTGAAGGAACTGGAAGTGGCGATGCTGGAGGACCGCGCCGACATCGCCGTGCATTCGCTCAAGGACGTGCCGGCCGAACTGGAAGCGCCGTTCGCGCTGGGCGCGATCCTGCCGCGCGCCGATGCCGCCGACGCCTTCGTCAGCCGCCGCCACGAACGACTGGCCGAGCTGCCGCAGGGCGCGCGCGTGGGCACCTCCTCGCTGCGTCGCCAGGCGCAGTTGCGCGCGCTGCGCCCCGACCTGGAAATCGCCGACCTGCGCGGCAACGTCAACACCCGCCTGGCCAAGCTCGAGCGCGGCGACTACGACGCCATCGTGCTGGCCTGCGCCGGCCTGGAGCGCCTCGGCCTGGACCGGCACATCCGCTCGCGGCTGGCCGCGCCGCACTGGCTGCCGGCGCCCGGCCAGGCCGCCATCGCCGTGGAAATGCGCGACGGCGACGCAACCACTGCCGCCCGCCTGCGGGTACTGGACGACGCCGGCACGCGCCTGGCCGTGACCGCCGAACGCGCCATGAACCGGACTCTGGGCGGCAGCTGCACGGTGCCCGTCGGCGCCTGGTGCGAACGCGACGGCGAGTATCTGGACCTGCGCGGCCTGGTCGGCGACGTGGCCAGCGGACGCTTGCTGCGCGCGCACGCCCAGGGCGCCAGCGAGGCCCCCGAAGCGCTGGGCCACGAAGTCGCGCAGCGCCTGCTCGACCAGGGCGCCGCCGCCTTCCTGTAGGTCGGGCACCGCCCGGCAACGCACGCCCATCAGCTCACCGGTCCTTGCAGGGCATGCCCGGGGCGCCGACGCGCGCCAGGGCCCACGCGTCCACGCGCTGGATACCGGCGCGGTGCAATACCCGCGCGCACTCGCCCAGGGTGGCGCCGGTGGTCATGACGTCGTCGAACAGGGCCACGTGCGCGGGCAGGCGGGCATCGCCACGCAGGCGGAACGCGCCCCGCACGTTGCGCCGGCGCGCGGCCGCATCCAGGTCGCTTTGCGCGTGCGTGGCGCGATGGCGGCAAAGCGCGCCGGCATGCAACGGCAGGCGCATCTGCCGCGCCAGTTCGCGCGCCAGCTCCAGCGCCTGGTCGTAGCCGCGACGGCGCAGGCGCCCGCGGTGCAGCGGCACCGGCACGACGGCCTGCGCGGGCTCGGGCGGCGGACGGTCCCGCCACAACCGCGCCAGCGCATGCCCGGCGGCGAGGCTGGCGGCAAACTTGTAGCGCGTTTCCAGCCGGTCCAGCGGCCAGGCGTAGCGGAACGGCACCCAGGCCGCCTGCCAGGGCGGCTCGCGCTGCAGGCAACGCCCGCACATTGCCGCCGGCCGCGCCAGCGGCAGCGCGCAACGGGCGCAGCAGCAATCGTTGCGCGGCAGGTCGGCCAGGCAGCCGGCACACAGGTCCAGGCCCGGCTCGCCGCGCGCGCCGCACAGCAGGCAGCGCGACGGCAGCCGCCGGGCCGCGGCGCGGTGCATCCACGTCGTCGAAGCTCGCATGCCGGCATTGTTCCGCGGCAGGCCGGGCACGGCTGTCGGCGCAGTGCGTGCCGGCGTGTCGGGCAATGCTCCGTCAACTTGCATGACCATGGTTTGTTGACAGGATTTCCGCCCACTTCCACACTGTCGACCTGCCCCTGCGGAGCCTCCCATGACCGATTCCCCCCGCTCCCGCCGGACACGCGCCGAGGTCCTGGCGCTGTTCGAGCTGCCGTTCAACGACCTTGTCGCCCGCGCGCATGCGGTGCATGCCGAGCACCACGATCCCAACGCGGTGCAGATGTCCACGCTGCTGTCGATCAAGACCGGCGGCTGTCCCGAGGATTGCGCCTACTGCCCGCAGGCGCAGCGCTACCACACCGGCGTGCGCGCACAGAAGCTGATGGACGTGGACGCCGTGCTGGAGCAGGCGCGCGCGGCCCGGGCCGCCGGCGCCAGCCGCTTCTGCATGGGCGCGGCGTGGCGCGGGCCCAAGGACCGCGACATTCCCAGGGTCGCCGCCATCGTGCGCGCGGTGAAGGATCTGGGCATGGAAACCTGCGCCACGCTGGGCATGCTCGGCGACGGCCAGGCCGAGG
>CAZBZD010000071.1:0-9523 GCA_964496295.1 uncultured Rhodanobacteraceae bacterium
GGGTGGTGAGCACGCCGACGACCAGGCCGGTGGTGCCGGTCATGACGCCGGCGGACAGGTCGAATTCCCCGCCGATCATCAACAGGCCGACCGCCACCGCCATGATCCCGTACAACGAGGCGGAGTACAGCCACACGGACACGCCCGCGGCGCTGAGGAAGGCATCGGTGCTCATCGAGAAATAGACGAAAATGAGCAGCGCGGCCACCGCCGCGCCGATTTCCGGCCGGCGCAGCAGCTCGACCGCGAGGGAAGCCTTGTGCAACCGCGTGTCAGCGATCGGTGTCGTGGCGGTGGTCATGGTCAGCGGGTCCCCCGTTTGGCGAACTGTTCGACCCTGGCGGCATCGGCACGGGTCACGAAGTTCGGGCCGGAGTAGACCGGCCGGCCGCCGCCGACCACGTTGCCGTTGCGTGCGTGCAGGGTCAGGAAAACCACGGGAAGGTAGCCCTGCAGGTACGGTTGCTGGTCGACGGCAAACAGCACCTTGCCCTTTTCGATGAGGCGGAGCACATCGGGGGAAAGGTCGAATGTCGCCAGCTTCGCCTGGCTGCGCGCCTTGCCGATGGCACGGCTTGCGGCCACGGCCACGGCCGGGTTGAGCGTCAGCACGCCGTCGATGGACGGATCGGCGATCAGCTTGCTGCGGATGACGTTCTGGGCATCGGCGATGTTGGCCACGTCGACCTGGATGTTGGTCACCTTGCCGCCGAGCGTGTCGGCGGCGCCCCTGCAGCGGCTTTCCAGGCCGATGTTGCCGGCTTCATGGACCACGCAGATCAGGTTCCGTACCCCGGCCTCGTGCAGCTTTCTGCCCGCCGCCTGGCCGGCGATGTATTCGCTCTGGCCGACATGGGTCAGGGCGCCGAAGGCCCGGGAATACTTGCCGCCCGAGTTGATGGTGATGACCGGCACGCCGGCGTGCACCGCTTGTTCGACGGCGGCCTTGACGCCGTCCGGGTTGGCCATGGAGACCACCAGGCCGTCGTCGTGGTTGGCGACCGCGGCGTCGATCAACTGGCTCTGCTGCACGGGATCGGGGGCGTTTTCGTAGGTCACGCGCACACCCAGGTCCTTTCCGGCCTGTTCCGCGCCGCGTTTGACCACGGACCAGAACGGGTCCCCCGGCGATCCGTGGGTCACCACGGCGATGGTGAGGCTCTTTTCCGCTTGAGTCGGGGACTTGTCGTGTGTATCGGATGCGGGCGCGGAACACCCGGTGCCGCACGATGCGACGATCGCGAACATCGCCAAGCAACACTTTTTGCATTTCATGAAGCCCTCCGGTGGATCGGGTCGATCCGGGTCCCGGGCGGGTCACGCCGCCCGGCGTGCCTGTGCGGGATCGTTGCCATTCAAAGTTGCACCACCTTGCCCTCGTGCATGGATTCGGTGGCGGCCTCGGCCAGCGTCAGCGCAGCCACGCCGTCCGCGTAGCCGACGGCGGGCGCTGCGCCGTCCAGCATGTCCGCGAAGTGGTCCATCTCGCGGCGGTAGGCTTCGGCATAGCGGTCCAGGAAGAAGTTCTGGAAGCGGTCGGCGGCGGCGCCGGCCTCGTTCCACACCTGCACCGTGCTTTCGGTGACGTTGTCGGCGCGTACCATGCCGCCCGAGGCGAAGGCCTCGATGCGCTGGTCGTAGCCGAAGCCGGAGCGCCGGCTGTTGGCGATCACGCACAGGCGGCCCGACGGCGTGGAAAGCAGGCAGCGCGCGGTGTCCACGTCGCCCTGTTCGCCGATGGCCGGGTCCACCAGGCAGCTGCCGGCGGCGAACACCTTGTCCGGCTCCTCCCCGAGCAGCCAGCGGGCCATGTCGAAGTCGTGGATGGCCATGTCCTTGAACAGGCCGCCGGACACGGCGACATAGGACGCCGGCGGCGGGTTGGGATCGTTGGAGGTGATCTGCAGACTTTCGATGTGGCCGATCTCGCCGCTGTCCAGGCGCGCCTTCAGTGCCTGGAAATGCGGGTCGAAGCGGCGGTTGAAGGCCACCAGCAGGCGTGCGTCGGCCAGCTCGGCGGCATGGCTGCGCGCGCGCGCGGCATCCTGGTCGAGCGGCTTTTCGCAGAAGATGGCCTTGCCGGCGGCCGCCGCGCGCGCGCAGTAGTCCAGGTGCGTGTCGGTGGAGCTGGCGATGACCACGCCGGCGACGGCATCATCGGCCAGTGCGGCCTCCAGCGTGGCGACACGGGCCCCGCATTCGCCGGCCACGGCTTCGGCCGAGGCCGCGACGGCATCCACGACGGCGGCCAGTTCCAGGCGCGGGTGGTGGCTGATGTTGCGGGCATGGATGCGGCCGATGCGTCCGGCCCCGACGAGAACGATCTTGTGCATGGCGATTCATCCAGTGGCAAGCAGGGAAGGGATGTCCATGGATTGTGGCTGGCCGTCGCGCAGCGAGGCCCGGCAGGCATCGGCCAGCGCCAGCGCGGCCACGCCGTCGGCATAGCCGATCCGCGGTCGGGCACGGCCGTGCACGATGTCGGCGAAGTGCTCCATCTGGGCCTGGTAGGCCGCGTCGTAGCGGGTCGGGAAATCGGGCAGGATCGGGGCGGCGAGGCTGCCGGCCTGCGTCAGCGTGCGGGTGCTGTCGCGGCGCACGTTGCCGGCGCGGACCATGCCCGTCGAACCGAAGGCCTCGATGCGCTGGTCGTAGCCGTAGCCGCTGCGTCGCGTGTTGCAGATGACGCACAGGCGGCCCGACGCGGTCTTGAGCAGGATGCGTGCGGTGTCGACGTCGCCCTGCCGGCCGATGTCCGGGTCCACCAGGCAACTGGCCGTGCTGTAGACTTGAACGGGTTCCTCGTCGAACAGCCAGCGCGCCAGGTCCAGGTCGTGGATGGTGAAGTCCTTGAACAGGCCGCCACTGCCGGGAATGAAACCGGGCGGCGGCGGGGCCGGGTCGTGGTTGACCAGTTGCAGGCTTTCCAGCCGGCCGACCGCACCCTCGTCGATCTGCTGCTTGAGGTGCATGAAGTGCGGGTCGTAGCGACGATTGAACCCGAGCAGGAAACGGGCTCCGGCGAACCGGTCCCGCACCGCGAGGACCTTGTCCAGGTCGAGGTCGATGGGCTTTTCGCAGAACACGGCCTTGCCCGCGTCGATGGCGGCCAGGGCGTGCTCCAGGTGCTGGTCGGTGGTGCTGCAGACCAGCACGCCGCCGACGTTTCCGTCATCCAGTACCTGCGGCAGGGACGCGCATTGCGCGCCGAACTCGCTCGCCATGGCCTGCGCCGCATCCGGGCGCGGATCGACCACGTATTTCAGGCGCAACGACGGGTTGCGGGCCGCATTGCGGGCATGGACCCGGCCCATCCGCCCGGCTCCTATCAGTGCAACGTCGATGTGGCTCAAGAGCGGACTCCCGGTGTGTGCGCACGGCATGTATTAGAATTTATATTCCATATTACATCATGATGGAATAAAGCGGGGCGCGGCTCGCCGGCAAAATTCGTGGGCCGGGGAGCCGCCCCGCGCTGTTACGTGCTTCGCCTGGGATTCGGCAGCTCGGGATCGACTTTTCCCCGCCAGCTGGCCACGCCGTTCCTGAGCTGGCTCGCCCGGATTTCGAGGGCATGGTCCCATACCGTTTGGCCGGTGATGTCGATGACGTTGAACCGGACGACAGGATCGTCGGCGGTCATGTCGAAATCGATGATGCCGGCGTTGTGGCCCCCGGTAAACGGCTCGCGCAGGCGCACCTCGGGCACCTCGACCGGATCAGGCATGCCCGTGCCCTGGGCGAGCCCGGAGCTGACCATTTCGAAGAGGTCGTAAGCGCCTTCTTCGGACCGGGGGATGCAGTTGGCCTCCGCCCGGTGGACGTCGCCCGACATCAGAATGACTCCGGAAACATGCTCGTCGCGAATGAAGTTGAAGATCTCGTCACGTTCATGGCGAAAACTGGTCCAGGTATCCTCGCCGAAGGCCTCCGGGTTGTATGTCCAGCCGCTGCCGGAGATCACCACCTTGAAGGGAGCTTTGCTCGCCAGGAGCTGTTCCTTGAGCCAGGCTTTCTGCTGCTTGCCCAGCATGGTTTTTTCCGGGCCGTCAGGCGCGGCATTGGGCATGCGGTGATAGCGTGTGTCGAGGAAGAAGAAATCCACTCCGCCATAGGCGTAGCGGAAGAAGACGCCTTTCGTGTCGTCGGTGCCATAGGAGGGATTGACCCAGAATCGGCGAAAGATGTCGTAGCTGTCCTCGCGCACGGGGTTTTCCCGGGTCTGGTTGTTGAGCCCGAAGTCGTGATCGTCCCAGATGGCAAGCTGCGGCACGCTGCGGCCGAACGGTTGAAACTCCGGCACTTTGCGCTGGACTTTGTAGAAATCGGACAGGATGCTGCGTTCCAGCGTATCGGCGTAGACATTGTCGCCGAGCCAGAAGAAGAGATCCGGCTGCCACAGCCGGAGCGAGGTCCAGATCGGCTGGACGGGATATTCCTGCCACCGGGCGCAGGAACCGAAACCAATGCGGAAGCGCGTTGCCTGGCCCGTTCCGGGGGCGGTGCGAAAAGAAAAGGTCGGCAGGGTGTCGAGATACTTGGCCGGCTTCTTGTTGACCAGGGGGCGGTAATAATACGTGGTGCCGGGCTCGAGCCCGTCGAGAGTGAACTTGGCAACGTAATCGTTGTCGGGCACGGCATCGATGGCGGCGCAGGTGCGGGCATCCGAAAGATCGGCTGCCCGTCCGTAACGCACGGCGACGGGGAAGCGCCCGGTGGCCCGCATCCAGAGCCGCGCCGAGTCGGGGCCGACGGCGCCGACCATCGGTCCTCCGATCAGGCGGGGATAGCCCACCACGTTTTGCGCCAGCGCCTGACGCATCCATAAAGGTTGCAGTGGAAGCGCCGCTCCCGTCAGCGCCAGGGCTTTCAGAAAACAACGTCTGTCAAGTGTCATGTTTCTACCTCACATGTGTCATGTGATCCGCAAACAGAAGGCTTTTCGGGGTCCCCCGCGGGGAGCGGTGCTGCCGCATTGCAAGCGTCCGCCCACCTCGTTCGCCATGCCGGAAGCGTGATTGTCGAGACCCTGCCCGTGCGGTGCGGGGCGGTGGATTCAGTGCCGAAGCGCAACGTCGATCCGGCTCAAGAGTAGACTCCCCATGGGTATGCCGCGAACAAAAAATGGAATATGCATTCTTTTTAAAACTATAATGGAATGCAAGGGGTGTGGGGTTCCCGTTTTTCATGTATCCGCACCGAAGTAGGTGCGGATGCATCAGCCCGAGGTAGAACATGATCAAGATGGACAAGCCGCCCGCCAATGCCGAGGCCCTTCGCGCCGCGATCCTCGAGCGCTACGAATCGCTGAGCAAGCGCCTGCAGCAGATTGCCCGCTACGTGCTGGACGAGCCCAATGCCGTGGCTTTGGAGACTCTGGCAGTGCTGGCCGAGCGCTGTGGCGTGCAGCCGTCCGCCATCGTGCGCTTCGCCAAGTCGTTCGGCTTCGACGGGGCCACGCAGATGCAGCGGCTGTTTCGCGACGGCCTGCTGTCGGGCAGCGGTTCGCAGGGCTACGGCGAGCGCGTGCGCCAGTTCAAGCGTTCGGTCGAGGGCAAGGTGGTCAGCGACCCGGTACAGGTGCTCGACGAGTTCGTCGAGGGCAACGTCATGGCCATGCAGAACCTCGGGCACGACATCAGCCACAAGGAGCTGGCGGCCGCGGTGAAGATGATCGACAGGGCCGAGACGGTGTATGTCGCCGGCTTCAGGCGCTCGTTTCCGGTCGCCGCCTATTTCGCCTACTCGCTGCACCAGGTCGACAAGCGCGTCCTGTTCATCGACAGCATCGGCGGCATGACCCGCCAGCAGATCCACACCATCGGCAAGCGCGACCTGCTGATCGTGGTGAGCTATTACCCGTATGCCGAGGAGGCGGTGCAGCTGATCGACATCGCCCGGGAGAAGGAGTGCGAGGTGCTGTCGATCAGTGACAGCCTGGTCAGCCCGGTGGCCAAGCCGGCCACGCGGGTACTGCAGGTGCGCGAGGCGGAAATCCGCAAGTTCCGTTCGTTGTCGACTTCGATGTGCCTGGCCCAGGCGCTGGTCATTTCCTACGCGTTTTCCAAGGAATCGCGGGACAACGGCGGCCCGGGCAGGCGTACCCGCCGGAGCAAAAAATGAAACAATAATTGCAAAATTAGAAAAAATAGAATATAAATTACGCTTGCTCGGAGAGTGATTCACCGATTCACGTGAGAGAAGCGCACATGCAAGGACACGATTGCCAGCTGGACCTCGTCACCATCGGTCGTTCCTGCGTCGACCTGTATGGCGTGCAGACCGGCGGCCGCCTGGAAGACATGACGTCGTTCGCCAAGTACATCGGCGGAAGTCCCACCAACACCGCGGTCGGCGCGGCCCGGCTCGGGCTCGAATGCGGCCTGGTCACGCGCGTGGGCGGCGATCATTTCGGGCGTTTCATCCGTGAACAGCTGCAGCGCGAAGGTGTGTGCACGCAGGGCGTGGTCACCGACGAGGCGCGCCTGACGGCGCTGGCCTTTCTCGGCATCCGCGATCCGGACACCTTCCCGCTGCTGTTCTACCGCGAGAACTGCGCCGACATGGCGCTGACCGCGGACGACATCGACGAGGACCTGCTGCGGCGCACGCGCGCGGTGCTGGTCAACGGGACGCATCTTTCCACGCCGGACGTCTTTGCCGCGTCGATGCATGCCTGCCGTATCGCCCGGGCCACCGGTGCCAGGGTGGTGTTCGATGTCGATTACCGCCCGGTGCTGTGGCAACTGGCGCCGAAGGACATGGGTGAAGACCGTTTCGTGGCCGACGCCGACGTGACGGCGCGCCTGCAGGAGGTGCTGGCCCTGTGCGACCTGGTGGTGGGTACCGAAGAGGAGATGCACATCCTCGGCGGAACCACCGACACCGTGGCCGCGCTGCGCGTGATCCGCGAACGCACCGACGCGCTGCTGGTGTGCAAGCGGGGTGCGCAGGGTTGCTCGGCCTTTCCCGGCGCGATTCCCGGGAGCCTGGACGACGGCGTGGTCGGCAAGGGCTTTGCCGTGGACGTGTTCAACGTGCTCGGCGCGGGCGATGCCTTCATGGCCGGGTTCCTGAGCGGCTGGCTGCGCGACGAACCGCTGGAAAAGGCCTGCGAATACGGCAATGCCTGCGGTGCCCTCGTGGTTTCCCGCCACGGATGCGCACCGGCCATGCCGACCGCGGAAGAGCTGCACTTTTTCCTCGACCATCACCGCGAGCTTCCGTTCCGGCTGCGCGAGGATGCGCGCCTGGAACACCTGCACCATGTCACCACCCGCATCGGCAGCTACGACGACCTGACCGTGCTGGCGATGGACCACCGTTCCCAGTTCGAGGACCTCAGCCGCGACATCGGTGCCGACCCGGCGCGCATTTCCGCGTTCAAGGCGCTGGCCCTGCGCGCGGTCGACCGACTGGCGCAGGGTGATCGTGGCTTCGGACTGCTGCTGGACGGCCGTTACGGCATGCGCGGCCTCGAAGCCGCGGCGGACCGTGATTACTGGATCGGCCGCCCGATCGAGGTCCCCGGCTCGCGGCCACTGCAATTCGAATGTTCCCCCGACGTGGCCACGGAGCTGGCCACCTGGCCGTACAACCATGTCGTCAAATGCCTGGTGTTCTGCCACCCCGACGACCCCGAAACCCTGCGTGATTGCCAGGAGCGCCAGTTGCTGCGCCTGCAGGATGCCTGCCGCAAGACACGCCACGAGCTGTTGCTGGAAATCATCGTCTCGAGGCACGGCGGGGTCGACGAACATACCGTGGCCCGGGTGCTGCAGCGCATGTACGAACAGGGCCTGCGTCCGGACTGGTGGAAACTGGAGCCGGCGACCGAGGCGGCCTGGGACCGGATCGAGCGGGTCATCGAGCGCGCGGATCCGCGCTGTCGTGGCGTATTGTTGCTGGGACTGAACGCTCCGCTGGAAACCCTGGCCGACTCCTTCCGCGCGGCCGCCTCGCGCCGCATCGTCAAGGGTTTCGCGGTCGGACGGACCATCTTTGCCGACACCGCCGGACGCTGGCTGCAGGAAAAGATCGACGACGAGGCAGCCATCGACGAGCTGGTGGGCCGGTTCTCGTTGCTGGTGGACGCATGGCGTGCGGCACGCGCCGAAACCCGTGTCGAGGAGGGTATCTGAAGTGGGCAACGTGCGATTGACGGCCGCCCAGGCCGCCTGCCGCTGGCTGGCCGCGCAGCATGTCGTGGTCGATGGCCGCGAGGTGCCGTATTTTGCCGGCGCCTGGGCGATCTTCGGACACGGCAACGTGGCCGGCCTCGGCGAAGCCCTGTACGCCGTCCGCGATCGTCTTCCGACATGGCGCGCGCACAACGAGCAGGGCATGGCGCATGCCGCCATCGCCTATGCCAAGCAGATGCGCCGGCGTCGCGCGATGGTCTGCACCACTTCGATCGGCCCGGGCGCCACCAACCTGGTGACCGCCGCCGCGCTGGCGCACGTCAACCGCCTGCCGGTGCTGCTGCTGCCGGGCGACGTGTATGCCAACCGCCGGCCGTCGCCGGTGTTGCAACAGGTCGAACATTTCAACGACGGCACGGTATCGGCCAACGACTGCCTGCGTCCCGTGTCACGGTATTTCGACCGCATCACGCGACCGGAACAGATCATCGAGGCGCTGCCGCGCGCCCTGGCCACGATGCTGGACCCGGCCGATTGCGGCCCGGCCACGCTGGCATTCTGCCAGGACGTGCAGGCGCAGGCCCACGATTACCCCGAGGCGTTCTTCGCGCCGTGCACGTGGAGCGAGCGTCGCCAGGATGCCGACCCTTCGGAGCTGGATGTCCTGGTGCAGGCCTTGAAGGCGGCGCGTTCGCCGCTGCTGGTGGCCGGTGGCGGCGTGCTCTACAGCCGCGCCGAAGCCGAGCTGGCCGGGCTGGTCGAAGCGACCGGCCTGGAGGTGGCGGAAACCCAGGCGGGCAAGGGCGCGTTGCCCTGGGATCACGCCAACCACCTGGGCGCGATCGGCGTGACCGGCAGCAGCGCCGCCAATGCGGCGGCCGCGCGCGCGGACCTGGTGGTCGGCATCGGCACCCGTCTGGCCGACTTCACCAGCGGCTCGCGCAGCCTGTTCGCCAAGGCGCGACTGTTCCAGGTCAACGTGCAATCGTTCGATGCCTGCAAGCATGGCGCGTCACCCGTGGTCGGCGATGCCCGCGCGGTATTGCGGTCGCTGACCGGGGCACTGTCCGGCTGGCATGCCCCCGAAGCGGCCGAACGCGCGCGGGAACTGGCCGACTGGCACGCCGAGGCGGATGCGGCCATGGCCGGCGGCGCGGATGTCACGCTGCCCGGCGACGCGCAGGTGATCGGCGCCGTGCAGCGCAGCGTCGACGAAAACGCCGTGGTCGTGTGCGCGGCCGGCGGCCTGCCCGGCGAGTTGCACAAGCTGTGGCGCTGCCGTCGCCCCGGCGGCTACCACGTCGAATACGGCTATTCGTGCATGGGCTACGAAATCGCCGGCGGCCTGGGCGTGAAGATGGCCGAGCCCGACCGCGAGGTGG
>CAZBZD010000072.1:0-9511 GCA_964496295.1 uncultured Rhodanobacteraceae bacterium
GGCGGCGCATTCAGCGGCAAGGACCCGTCCAAGGTCGACCGCAGCGCCGCCTACGCCGCGCGCTACGTGGCCAAGAACATCGTCGCCGCCGGGCTGGCCGACAAGTGCGAGGTGCAGCTTTCCTACGCCATCGGCGTGGCCGAGCCGACCTCGATCTCGGTCACCACCTTCGGCACCGGCAAGGTCGGCGACGAGAAGATCGAAAAGCTGGTCCGCGCGCACTTCAAGCTGCGCCCCTACCACCTGATCCAGACGCTGGACCTGATCCACCCGATCTACCAGCTCACCGCCGCCTACGGCCACTTCGGCCGCAAGCCCTTCCAGCACACCTACCGCTGGCAGGAACACGACAACGGCAAGCTGGTGAAAAAGAGCGAAACCGCCACCGCCTTCAGCTGGGAAAAGACCGACAAGGCCGAGGCCCTGCGCAAGGCTGCCAGGATTCGCTGACAGCCGGCTGGCAGGCAATCAAGAAACGGGCCGCATCACGCGGCCCGTTTTCGTTTTGCTTACACCAAATCGAACTGCAACAGGCTCTGGGCCGTATCGCGGATCGACTGCGCCTCGTCGCGCGGCTGCCAGCCAAGCACGCGCGCGGCCTTCTGGTGCGACACGCGGCTGTCCAGGCCAAGGTCGAGGACCACGCTGCGAAGTTCCGGATCGAAACGCGATGCCAGGCGCACCAGCCAGTCCGGCAGTCGCCGACGGGGAATCTTGCGCGCACGCCGCGGATACGCCTCGCGCAGCACATCGGCCATTTCGCGCAACGTCAGGTAATCCCCGGCGATGATGAAACGCTCGCCGGCCGCCTCGGGCACGGTCATGGCCAGCACATGCGCCGCGGCCACGTCGCGCACGTCGACCAGCGAAAAGCCCAGGTTCGGCAGCCCGGGGAAATCCCCCGCCAGCAGCTTGCGCACCAGTTCCAGCGAGGCGCTGCCGCGTGCGGACAACAGCGGCCCCAGGATCAAGCCGGGATTGACCACCGACAGCTCCAGCGCCTGCTCCCGCGCGAACTCCCAGGCGGCGCGCTCGGCCAGCGTCTTGGAACGGTAGTAGGCCGTGGTGCGCGGCCCGTCCGGATCGGTCCAGTCGTTCTCGGTGAACGGCGCGCTGCCATGGCCGTAGACGATGGCGGCAATCGAGGAGGTCAGCACTGCCCGCCGGGCCCCGGCTTGTTTTGCCGCGCGCAGCACCCGCAGCGTGCCTTCGCGCGCCGGCCCCACCAGTTCGTCCCTGTGCCGCGGCGCGCGGGCCGGAAACGGCGATGCGGCATGGATCACGTAGTCGCAACCGCGGGCCGCGTCTTCCCAGCCTGCATCATCGGTCAGGTCGGCCTCGACCATCGACAGCGCGGCAGCGCCGCAACCCGGCTGTGCCCGCAATGCCGCCTCGAGTTCGCCGGCGCGCGACGTCGAACGCAACGTGCCCCGCACGCGATAACCGCGCTGCATCAACGCGACGGCAATGTGCCCGGCCAGGAAGCCGGTGATGCCCGTGACCAGCACCGTGGACTGGTCGGGCCGGCGATCGTCGCCCTGGTTCATCCTGGAATCCTCGTGGTGGGTGCCGTCAAGTGACGGGCGCCATCGGGAATGCGGTCTCGGCCGCGCCATGTTGAACAAATTGACACTTTATATTTAATTTGTCAATTTGACAATATGCATCGAATCCGTCACAAACCCCGCGTGACCGACCTCGACGAAAAAACCTGCCGCATCCTGGCCGCCGCCCGCGACGTGTTCGCGCGCCACGGCTATCGCAAGACCTCGATGCAGGACGTGGCCGACGCCGCCGGCATCTCGCGCGCCGCGCTGTACCTGCGTTTCCGCAACAAGGAGGACCTGTTTCGCAGCGGCGCCGCCGCCGTGCATGCCGAGGTGCTCGAACGCACGCGCGAAGCGCTGGCCGCCGATGCCCCCATCGGCGAACGCCTGCGCCGGGCCATGCTGGCCTTCACCGAAGGTTTCCTGGCGCCACTGGACCAGGCCGGCCACGGCCAGGAACTGTTCGCCGCCAGCGCCGATCTTGCCGCGCAAATCGACGCCGACAGCCGCGCCGACCTGCGCCGGCTGCTCCACGACGCCATCAAGCGCGCCGTCGCCGGCAAGGAGATCACCCTGCCCCCCGACTGCGACGCCGGGCGCCTGGCCGACCTCGTCCACACCACCGCCACCGGCTTCAAGCACGCCGGCGACGGCCTGCCCGCGCTGCGCCGGCGCATCGACCTGTTCACCAGCGTGCTGGCGACGGCCCTCGCCTCCCGTGCATCAAACCGGAAAAGCACCTGATTGCCGACAACCCGCAAATGGGCAAGCCATGGCATCGGTTGCATGCCGGCTGCCCGGAGCCCGACCCGACATGCCCGTCATCCGCTGCTCGCAAAAACTGCTCAAACGCCTGCATCTTCCGCCATCGCCACCTGAACCGGCGGCTCGGCTGAATCCCCTGGGCGAGTGGTGTGCCGACATCGATTTCATCGACCGGCACCCGTTCGTGCTGCTGCTGAATGCCGCCACGGGTACCGTGCTGGTCCTGCCCGGCCGCGTCGCCGACCTGGAACGCATGCACGTCATGGCGAGCGAGCAACTGACCGGACTGCTGGACGCATGCGGCATCCATTCCGCCCTGGCCAAGGCGGAACTCGACGCCTGGCGGGCTGCGCCGGCGTTCGCCCGCAACGGCGACCGCAGCTTGGTGGCCTCGTTGAACCAGCGCAAGCAGGATGCATGGATGCAGTTTGCCTATCGCGGCGTGACCGCGTTCGAAGCGGCCCTGCAGATGCTGGAGATTCCTTTCCGCCGCAAGGATCTCGGGCGCGATTTCCACTTTGCCTCCGATCTGCTGCGTTCGCGGCTGCAATCAGGGGATGCCGGCCCGGCCTCGATGTTCTCCTCGGACACCCTGCATTGACGCCGATCCTCGCGCGGCGACATCGGGCGCAAGACGCCCGCGATGATCAGTCCCTGGCGGCTTGTTCGTGGCAGATCGCCTCGCTGTCCGCGCGGCTCAGGCTTTCCTCGAGCAGGGTGCAGTAGTGCGGGTTGCCGTCCTCGTGCCGGGACGCAAAGTACACGCAATCCAGGCATTGCCCGAAGCGCTGCCGGCCCTGGGCATCGAGGCGCCGCGACAGCAACTGCCGCAGGCCGCCGGCCAGCGATGTCCGGGTCGATTGCGGCAGGCTGTCGATGGCGGCGGTCATCCGTTCCAGCGGATCGTCCTGCAGCGCGCGGGCGCCTTTGGCCGTCAGTTCGAGCCGGTTGCGGCGCCGGTCGCGCGGGTCCGACCGCCTGCGCACGAAACCCTTGGCATCGAGGGTTTTCAGGGTTTGCGACACGGTGCCCTTGGTCAGGCCCAGGTAAGCCGTGAGCGCGGCCGAGTGGCGCGAAAACCGGTTGGCCCGGGCCAGGTAGCGCAGGGTCTCCCACTGCACGGGCTGCAGGTCGGTGGCGTGGGCGTCATTGCCGAGCAGGCGGCCCAGGCGTTCCAGAAGTGCAGCGATGTGCCGGCTGTCGGAGGTCTGCATGGGAATGATTGTATCGACTCAAAACAAGTCTTGCAATTCGTCCTGACGGTCGATAGGATGCACATCGTTTCGATTCGAAACTATAGGAGCATCCCATGAAACCTGCAGCAGTTGCCGCATGCACCCTCGCATTGGCCGCCTTCGGCGCTTCCGCGCACGACATCGACGGCAAGGCCGATCCCGCCAGAACCCCCGCCTTCGACATCACCCACGCCCACGCCAGCACCGACGGGCGGCTGACCACCTTCATGATGGAAGTCGCGGGCGTGGCCGGCAGCGTCAAGCCGGTGCCGACCGGCCAACTCGAGGGCGCGAAGGTGGAGGCCTACGTCTGGCCGACCGGCCTCGATCCTTCGGTAGTCGGATTCGACCCGGAATCGGGCATCCTGGCACTGGCGATCACCGCCCATCCGGACTTCGACGATACCCCGCTGTACGACGAGAACAACGATGGCGATCCCGCCAACGACGGCGCCGACTGGCATTCGCACTGGGTGGTGCTGGCCAGGGACAAGGCCTGCGGCGCCGGCCTCAAGGTTCGCGACGTGTCCCCCGGCGTGGACATGCTGCCCGCCACCGCGCCGTACCTGCCCATCGCCCTGGACAGCCCCGGCATGAGCCCGGTCCTGGAGGGCCGCACGGCGACCATCACGGTGCCGGTCAGCGACAGCAAGAACGTGTCCTTCGACGCGGTCACGGCCGAGCTGCAGGTCAACGCGCAGGGCAAGGCGCCGCTGCTGTGCGTGACGGGCGTGCACGACGTGGCCTCGGGCGACCTGTCCCTGCCCGGGCGCATCGAGGCACGGAAATGAAGCGCGCGCCGCCCTGGATGGCGGCCTGCCGCGCCGGCCTGCTGCTGCAGGTACGCGCACGGGACCTGCCGCCGGAGCACGCATGGCCCGCGCCGCATTCCCCGTCGGCGACCTCGCCGTGAGCGGTCTGCACACGGTGTTCGGGCACCACGCGGCCCAGGGCTCGCGCGAGGCGCTGGCCGCCTTCCTGCACGAGAACCGGATCATGTTCCCGGTCGCCATCGATCGCCCCGGCGACGCGGAAGGCGTACCGAAAACCATGCCCGCCTACGGCATGCGCGGCACGCCGACCCGGCTGCTGATCGACCGTGGGGCCGGCTGCGCAAGCACACCTTCGGCATCGAGGACGACCTCGTGCCGGGCGCCGACCTCATGGCGCTGATCATGGAGCCCCGGGAAGTCGCCGTGCGGCCCGATGCCGCGTGGAACGCCCGGAGGATCCCGCCGGCACAACAGCACGAGCTGTCGCCGGCCTGGCTGCCGGCAGGCGTTTAGCCGACAAAAGCCGCCGGCGAAGTGATCGCGCCCGAAGCACGCCTGGTGCCCGGCAGGCTCAGAATGTCAGGCGCACGCCCGCCTGCCAGCGATCGACGTCGTCGTGCGGATAGTCGTCCACCACGTAGCCGATGCTGACATAGGTGAACGGAAACACGTGGAACAGCGCGCTGGCCGCGTATTCGTTGAAGCCGCCGTTGCGCTCGTAGCGGCCCACGCCGCCTTCCAGTTGCACCATCGGCAGGCGCACGCGCAAACCCGCCTCGGCATGCATGCCGCTGTCGCCGTCGAAGCCCTCGACCGTCTGCTTCGACCCGCCCAGTTTGCCGTACACCGCCAGCGTGTCGGCCAGGTCGACCTTGTAGCCGGCATCGGCATGCCAGGCCGTCAGGTTGGCTCCCGACCCGGCGACATGGTTGATCCGCCGGTAGTTGCCGGAAACGAACCAGCCGCCCGCCGGGTTGAAACTGCCCTCGGCACCCCAGCCCCAGCCGTCGGCCGCCGAGGCATTCATGTGCTGCCCGGTCACCTGCACGTAATTGAAACTGGGCGGCTCCGCCTGCGCGGCCGGCACCGAGGCCAGACCTGCCGCAAGCGCCATGCATGCCATGTATTTCATCATTGTCGCCTTTGCGGGGGAGAGTGTCTTCGTGATCGGGGCGCATGCTACCGCAAAAATGGTGCGACGGATGGCAACGGGGTCACATGCTCCTTGCTCCCGGTTTCCGCGAGAACCCATTGGTTGACATATTCAACCAAAAAGCCGATCCTTCCGGTTGACACAGTCAACTTTCATGCCATGTCCTCGACCCCTCCCGGCGACGTCCTGCATCTCCTTCTGCACGCCTACAAGCGCGCCATGCGCGACGCCTGGCGCGACACCGGCATCGACCTGCCTGGCTCGCACGTGCGCGTGATGAAGGCGATCTGCCACCTGCCGCAGTGCAGCGCGCACGACATCGTCGAGCGCATGCGACGCGACAAATCGCAGATCACCCGCGTGGTGCAGGATCTTTGCGCCGACGGCTACGTGCGCCGCCGGCCCGATCCCGAGGATGGCCGTCGATGGCTGTTGACGCCGACGGCCAGGGGCAGGCGCCTGCGCGAACGCATCCGCGAGGCCGAGCGCGACGCCGGCAAGCGCATGGTGCGTGGCCTGTCGCCCGCGTCGATCGCCGAATTCGTGCGCCTGGCCGAGGCCATGGCCGCCAACCTGGATACCGCGGAGAAAAAACCATGAAACGCCCCGACCCCTTCCGCTTCACCGTGCTCGCCAAACAGCGAGTGACCCCGCGCATGCTGCGCGTCACCCTCGGCGGCGAAGGCATGCGGCGCTTCCCCGCCGACCAGGCCAGCGCCTACGTCAAGCTGCTGTTGCCGGTGCCGGGCCGGGAGCGCCCGTTGCTGCGCACCTACACCGTGCGCGCCCAGCGCGAGGATGCCATCGATATCGACTTCGCCCTGCACGGCGAAGGCGGCGGTGGCCCGGCCTCCGCATGGGCCGTGGACTGCCAACCCGGCGACAGCATCGACATCGCCGGCCCCGGCCCGAAGAAGCAGGTCGATCCCGCCGCCGACTGGATCCTCATGGTCGGCGACATGACCGCCCTGCCCGCCATCAGCGTCAACATCGAGCAGTTGCCGCCCGGTGCCCGCGGCCGCGCCATCATCGAAGTGCCCGATGAAGCCGACCGGCAGACCCTGCCCGCGCCGGACGGTTTCGCCATCGAGTGGGTCGTCAACCCGCGCCCCGGACAAGCCACGCCGCTGCTCGACGCGGTCGAGGCGCTGGACTGGCCCGACGGCGCCGCGCGATCGGTCTGGGCCGCCTGCGAGTTCACCAGCATGCGCGCGCTGCGGGCGCACTTCCGCGACGTGCGCGGCGTGACGCGCGAGCAGATGTACATCTCCAGCTACTGGAAACAGGGCAGCGACGAGACCGCGCACAAGGTCGTCAAGCGCGCCGACGCGGAGCAAGACGAGGCACGGGTGGCCTGACCCGCCCGCACGATTCCGGGCCGGAAAAGGCGCGCAGCGCGTCAGTCAGAAAATCTCGCCGACGCAGCAGCGCAGGCTGCCGCCGGCCTTCTCGATTTCGGACAAATCCACGCTGCCGACGGCGAACCCGTAACCGGCCAGGGCGTGGCATTGTGCATCGGTGAGCGAAGACACGGCACGCGCGCTCATCCACACCCGTTCGTTGCACAGGGTGATGGCGTTGGCGGCGAAGTCGCGCTTCTGCTCCACATCCAGTCGAATCGCGCGATCACCGTAGGCCCTGGCAATGGCTTCCGGCACCGCGGGATCGCGGAACCCGTCGGCGGCCAGCACCACGACGCGGCCCGCCAGCAGGGTAAGCAGCACGTTGGTGTGATATTCGTCCGGCGCCAGCTCGAAACAGAACATCAGGCGCAAGCCGAAGGCCTTGTACATGGCTTCGGCACCGGCACGGTTGCAGCGTTCGCCGAGGCCGCAGAAGCCCACGCCACGCGCGCGGTCGATGACCAGCGAGCCGGTGAGCTCGCACACGACATCCTCGCAATGGCTGAGATCGACCTCGTCGCAACCCAGCACGTCGCCGAAAAAGTCGCGGATGTCGCGGCGCTCGGCTTCGCGCCGGCGCACGGGATGGCGCATGCGGCCGATCACGAGGCGCCCCGGCGCGGTACCGAACACGTTGTTGGGAAACACGGCGTCCGGCGTCGTCGGGTCGCCGGGGAAGGTGATGACCGGCAGGTCCGCGCGCAGCGCGCTGGCCAGCATGGCGTGCTGGGCCAGGGCCCGGGCAGCATCCACATGCTGGTCCATGGTCATGTAGACGTTGTCACGCGCCGACTCCTCGGCCAGGGAAAACTCCGCCGGCGCCACCAGGAAGGCCGCCCGGGCAACCGCCGCGGCCTCGGGCAACGGTTCCAACCGGGCGAAGGCATCGAGGAATTCGGCAGCAGAGGAAGTGATCACGCAACGGCTCCAGGCAGAAGAACTGGCGGAATGGTAAAGACACGCGGGGCCGTCGGCAAAACCCCGGCATCCGCGGACCCGGGCCGGCCCGCGACATCGGGCCGGTCGGGCCGCCACGATGCCATGATTCGCCGGGCGCGGCATCCGCCAGCCGCTGCAACGCGGTACCGCGCGCGGGCCGCTGTACGGCGACAAGCTGGATCGCCTGCGCACCCTGCTGGAAGTCGCCTCCTGAATTGCGCGTGGCCGCGATCGCGGCAGCGCGCCGTCGATGCTGCACCTGCACGACATTCCGTACCGGCGGGCCGGTGACGCGACTATCCGGTTGCCGCCCGCCATCGCTACAATGCCCGCATGTCCCTGCTGCAACTGATCAACGTCGACTACAGCGTCGGCGGCCCGCTCCTGCTCGACCACGTGAACCTTGCCATCGACAAGGGCGAACGCGTGTGCGTGGTGGGCCGCAACGGCGCCGGCAAATCCACCCTGCTGCGCCTGGTCGCGCGCGAACTGGCGCCCGATGACGGTGAACTGCGCCTGGCCGGCGGCACGGTCGTCGCGCGCATGGCGCAGGAAGTGCCGCACGGCACCGCCGGCAGCGTGTTCGACGTGGTCGCCGAAGGCCTCGGCGACCTGGGGCGGTTGCTGGCGCGCTACCACCACCTGCTCGCGGCCGGCGACATGGACGCCATGGGCGAAGTGCAGGACGCCATCGAGGCACGCCACGGCTGGGACGTGGACCGCCGCGTGGCCGACGTGCTGGCGCGGCTGGAACTGGACGGCAACGTGGATTTCGACGCGCTTTCCGGCGGCATGAAGCGACGCGTGCTGCTGGCCCGGGCGTTGGTCTGCAATCCCGACGTGCTGCTGCTGGACGAGCCCACCAACCACCTGGACATCGAGGCCATCGACTGGCTCGAAGGCTTCCTGAAAAGCTTCGCCGGCGCCATCGTTTTCGTCACCCACGACCGCCGCTTTCTGCGTGCGCTGGCCACGCGCATCGTCGAGATCGACCGCGGCCGGCTCACTGACTGGCCGGGCGACTACGACAACTTCCTGCGCCGCCGCGAGGAACGCGCACACGCCGAGGCACAGGCCAACGCCGCCTTCGACAAGCGGCTGGCACAGGAGGAAGCGTGGATCCGCCAGGGCATCAAGGCCCGCCGCACCCGCAACGAAGGCCGCGTGCGCGCCCTGAAGGCCATGCGCCGCGAACGCGCCGAACGCCGCGAAAAAGGCGGCAAGGCGAAAATGGCGCTGGCCGACGGCAAGGCCTCCGGCAGGAAGGTCATCACGCTGGAAAGCGTGTACCACGCCTACGACGGCCGCGTGCTGATCGACGATCTCGACACCACCGTGATGCGCGGCGACCGCGTCGGCATCATCGGTCCCAACGGCGCCGGCAAGTCCACGCTGCTGAAGATCATGCTGGGCGAACTCGCGCCCCGGCGCGGCCGTGCCGAACTCGGCACCGGGCTCGAGATCGCCTACTTCGACCAGCACCGCGCGCAACTGGATGACAGCCTCAACGCGGTGGACAACGTGGCCGAAGGCCGCGAGTACGTCGAGCTCGACGGCAAGCGCACGCACATCATGGGCTACCTGCAGGATTTCCTGTTCACGCCCGAACGCGCGCGCGCGCCGATCACGCGCCTGTCCGGCGGCGAACGCAACCGCCTGCTGCTGGCCAAACTGTTCGCGCAACCGTCCAACCTGC
>CAZBZD010000073.1:0-9308 GCA_964496295.1 uncultured Rhodanobacteraceae bacterium
CCATCGCTCCATCCTCTCAAGAGTTGGAGCCTCCGGGAAACCCGGGGCGGTTCACTACCGAGGTGCTGTACCGAGAACACGGCCGCCAACTGCAGAACTTGGGTGCGCCTTGTAGGGAGCGTTTGACACGGCGGCACGCCGGCACTCTCGACTGAGCGTGCTGGGTGAGCGCCCCAGCAAGCAGGCAATGGTGCGCAGCGAGTCGCCCACTTCCAATCGACACTGCACCTCGACTCTCTCTTCCAACGACAGATGTTGATACGTGTTCATCGCAACAGCCTACGCTATCCTCGGATCAGGGTGTTGCACTTGAAGTTTGAGACGGTCCTCCCATTCCCGCAGCAAGCTGGAACTCAAAGATCCGGTTAAGCCAACCTGATATTACGAAACGGGCCAGTGTTTGAACAGAAGCTCCATGATGTAGCCGACCAGTATGCCGGCCGGCATCAGTAACAAAAGATCAACAAGAGGAAAAAAAAGCAGACCGATAGCTGCAGTTGACGAGGTTGGAGCAACAAAGACTGAGTAGTAGACGCCTGCATCACCGACCAAAGCGCCTATCGCACCAAAAAAGCCCAAAAGCGGATGGCGTCTTGCTGCCAGCGTTAAAAGCCAACAAATGACATAAGGTACGCACGCAAATGCAAAGAGCGCCACCGCGAAGAGTTTGGCAGGATGCGCCGTCTCGATGATCCAGATGTAGGCCTGCAACAGAATGCCTGCGACTGACGGAGCGACGGCCCAATACTTTGAAAACTTCATCGCCTTCACCTTCATCGCCGAACCTGAAATAGAGTGGCATGCTTGCCCGCCGATACTGGTTACTGCTGTCGTGTTTTTCAACGTTGCCAACGGGATGGTATGTTCGCGCGGCCACGATAAGCATTCAGAAAATATGGGTTGATACGCGCGGCCCGGGCGTACATATCGAAATAGACCTCGGCGGCACGTGTTCCTGATACGCTCGGAAAATCCATGAGCGCTCGCGGATTGGCGAACAGGGCACGGGAATCGCCGAGTCCCGAGGCCCACGCGAAGCCACATGCTGCGCCAACCCCAGCCACGTCTCTACCGTGAAGCGTGGCGTAATAATGCTTGAACATGTAGCCCGCGAACGGCGACCCGCTGGCAAGCGCTCGATTCATGCTGGCGGAAAGCTTGGTACGAAGTTCGGTGATATTGCCAGACGCATAAGAACGCTGAGTCGCCATAGTGTAGTCGTCTATAAGCCGCGCCAGATAGAAAAAATTCGCCTTGGTGTAGCCGCCGGTTGCCAAGTCGTGCAGTTGCGCATCGGACATCCTTGATGCGCGCAGCACGTCATCCGGCGTCGGATAGTCGTGCTGCTGCATCCATTGCCATTGCGCATGGTTTCCGAACGCCATGGAGTGCTCCGAAAAATCGGTATACCACGCCTTGATAGTCGCCTGTTGAGTTGGAGAATAGAGCTGGAGCAGTTCTTGGTAATTATCGGCGACAGTGGCCAGCCGGGCGGCCGCGCCGGTTTCCATGGCAAAGGGCGATTTTCGAGTAGCTGCGGTGGGCGGAGCGGACGTCATCGTAGATGCTGGCGGCGCCGTGGATGCCAAGTGCGAGGTTTCCGCTGTCGGGGACGGCGGCGCCTGCGGCCGGCCGCAGGCAGCCAGTGCCAGCACACCCATAATCGACGCGGTGACGACGCGAAGCGCGGCTAGAGCATAGTTCTTTTTTCGGGGGTGCAATCGTGACGTCATATCAACGCGTTGCGAAGAAAACCTGAGTCATGGATGGGACGGCGGAATCGGGGTCACGGGTGTCGTAAACAATTGGGGATTAACTTGCAACGCCGTATCAAGCATGGTGCTGACCTCGACAGCGACGGTACCCGCGTTCACCGCCTGCATCTTCGGATCATTCAGCAAACGCGTGGCGCGGGTATCTCCGAACTTGCTGGCCCAGATGAGCCCGGCAAGTCGCGCAGAAGCAATTGCTTTCTCGTTGCCTGGAGACAGGGTACGGGCCTTTGCGGCGTAGAGGTAGCCGGCGAAAGGCGATCCACTGCCGAGGAGTTGTCGCATTGTCGTGATGATGTCCGGCAACGGGCTTATCTTCCGTCTTGTGTATCCGTATCCCTGCGCTAAATGCTGCCCAAAATTGTGCAGTTGGCGTGCGAGATAGAGAATTTGGGCCCCTGTGCGCCCGGTACTTGCCGCGGCCTTCAGTTCAGCGGTACTCATCGAGGCCTGATGCGCGATGTCTGAGGGCATCGGGTAGTGCTGCTTACGCATCCAGTTAGTCTGGGCTGCCGTCGCGCTTTCTGTCGACGGCGCC
Source organism: uncultured Rhodanobacteraceae bacterium (assembly GCA_964496295.1). Taxonomy (GTDB): domain Bacteria; phylum Pseudomonadota; class Gammaproteobacteria; order Xanthomonadales; family Rhodanobacteraceae; genus Oleiagrimonas. Next base: position 2,311 of record CAZBZD010000073.1, read on the forward strand.
CCAAGGCGCTCATACCAGTCACGGACAAGCACTCGTTGCTGTGCGGGCAACTCGTTCATCAGGACCGTGAAGGTTGCTTGGGTGCCAGTTGTGGCCGCAGCCGCAACAACGTCGGAAGACTGGTGCCGCGTGATGTCTGCCGACGGGCCGATTCGGGGCATTTTGACCGAGGCCGTTGTGGCCGCTGTAGTTTGCTCGTTTGGACTCTCGTGGCACGCAGCCAACAGGAGCCCAAGCATGCATGCAAGAACGCCCCGAGCAATGCAGGTGGCTGGGTAACGTATCATCACGATACACAGTTGCCGTGATCCAGATCGGAGTTGATTTTTGCGCACTTCATGATCCGTTGATCGTCGTTATATGGATCTTGTCCATGCTGCTTGACAGCGGTGGCGTATGCACCCGCGAAAGCCAAGCATTGCGCAAATACTGTGTCACTCGCATGTTCGTGACACGCATTATCAAGGGCATGTGCGAATACGTTATCGCATACAGTTTTTGATGATGACATATGATAGCATTGGTCGTGTCCAGCGCATGGCGATTTGAAAGATACTCCCGGCAACGGATTGGTAGGGTCGCCCGTGTATCCGTCGATCTCGCTACCGAGCAGTCCGATTAGTATATTGGTTGTAATACTTCCATCACCACATCCATTGGACACCCATGCACCTTGGGTAGGCGATGGAAACCCGGGCGCGGGAGGAGTGTCATCGAGGTTGCAGCCAAGTCGGCGCGCTTGGTCTCGGAGTGATTTGCAAGTTGCGACGAGAGATTCAACGCTCGGGTCAATGCTGGCCACGTATGGAGGAAAAGCTGGCGGCGGCGGTATTAGGAATGTGTCGAAGCCCGAGGCGTACACGCAAGTGGCTGGCAAGGAGCAAGGATTTGCTACTACATTGACACCCGGGAGAGTTGTCTGTCCATTCGCAATCGTGGCGGTGAATGACGCAAGCAGAAAAATGCCTGCTGCGATGGCATAGACCAGCTTCATGATTCCCTCCTCAAATGATACTGCCAAGCGTTGCACCCCGAATTCCAACACATATATACCACCGGGGGAGGGGGGGGCAAGTCGATGTATTGAACCAGCATATCCAAGGAGTTACATAGGGCGAGGGTGTAGTGGAGACGTTGAGCGTTGGACCAGTGCAACCACTGGAACTGGCAATCGCTGACCTGATTAGCGCTGATGTTCAACAAATCGCAGCCCATGAGACGGCGGAGCGCCAAGCTGGACGTGAGTTTCCAGCGGGGTGCCACCATGTCGATGAATCGCATCCAGTTCCAGCGCGCGCTGTCCTTGCCTGAGTTTCTGGCCTGCTACAGCACCGTCGCGGCGTGCGAGAAGGCATTGCGGCAGGCCCGATGGCCGAACGGCTTTGTGTGTCCACGCTGCGCCGGTACGCGGTATCGCCGGTTTGTGCGTGCCGGCCGCAAGTACTGGCACTGCCGGAGCTGCCGGCATCAGACCAGCCTCGTAACCGGGACGTTGTTTGCCAGCACCAAGCTGCCGCTGACGACGTGGTTTTTGCGCTGTACCTGTTGACGCAAACCAAGAGTGGCATGGCCGCGCTGGAGCTGAGCCGCCATCTGGGCGTGTGTTACCGCACGGCATGGCGAATCAAGCAGAAACTGACGATGTGTACTTGGGCGGCGAGCACACGGGAGGCAAACCCGGCCGAGGCTCGCCAAACAAGTGCCCGATCGTGGTGGCGGTGTCGACCAACCCGGATGGCCATCTGGGTATCGGTATGGCGGAGCCGGTGGGGCGCTCAACCAAGGCCGCGTTGGACGAATGGTTTACACGGCACTTGCGCGAGGATGCGGAGGCCTACAGCAACAGACTGGGAGCGTTCCGTGCTTGCATCGACCAGGATCATGCTCACACCGTCGTGGATAGCGGCGGTGGCAAAACCGGAACCGAAGTGGCCGGCGCGCGCTGGGTGAACGTGGTCATGAGCAACCTCAAGCGTTCGTTGGACGGGACCTTGCATGCATTCAATGCTTCAAGTACACCCAGCGGTATTTGGCCGAAGCCACATGGCGGTTCAACCGCCGGTTTGATCTCAAAGCCCCCGTGCCTCGACTCCTTGTCGCAGCAGCGCGCTGCAAGCCGTGGCCTGAGCCCGTGCTGCGGGGCTGCGAAACGTGGGCCGCGTGTTGAACATCAGCGCTAATCAGGAAAGCATAACCCCCACCGTCATTCCGGCGAAAGCCGGAATCCATGGTGTAGCTTGCGGTCAAATCAAAAGTGGATTCCGGCTTTCGCCGGAATGACAGAAATTCAATACGCAGCGAATGCCTTGCGCCGTCAGCGCATGGGAGGCATGCCGCCGCCCATGCCGCGCATGGCACCGCGCATCTGGCGCATCAGGCCCTTGCTGCCGCCCTTGCCCAGCTTGGACATCATCTTCGACATCTGCTTGTACTGCTTGAGCAGGCGGTTGACGTCGGCCGGCTGGGTGCCGGAGCCGCGCGCCACACGGGCGCGACGCGAGCCCTTGAGCAGGTCGGGATGGCGACGTTCCTGTTTGGTCATCGAATTGATGATGGCCACCATGTGCGCGATTTCCTTGTCGTTGACGCGGGACTTGACCGCGTCCGGCAGGCCCGACACGCCCGGCAGCTTGTCCATCAGGCCGGCCAGGCCGCCCATCCTGGTCATCTGCTCCAGCTGGTCGCGCATGTCGTTGAGGTCGAAACGCTTGCCCTTGACCACCTTGCGCGCCAGCTTCTGCGCCTTTTCCTGGTCGACCTTGCGCTCGACTTCCTCGACCAGGCTCAGCACGTCGCCCATGCCGAGGATGCGCTGCGCCACGCGGTCGGGATGGAACGGCTCCAGCGCCTCGGTCTTTTCGCCCACGCCGAGGAACTTGATCGGCTTGCCGGTGATGTAGCGCACCGACAGCGCCGCACCGCCGCGCGCGTCGCCGTCGGTCTTGGTCAGCACCACGCCGGTCAGCGGCAGCGCGTCGGCGAAGGCCTTGGCGGTGTTGGCCGCGTCCTGGCCGGTCATGGAGTCGACCGTGAACAGGGTTTCGGCCGGATCCAGCGCCGCGTTCAGCGCCTTGATCTCGGCCATCATGGCCTCGTCCACGTGCAGGCGGCCGGCGGTGTCGACGATCAGCACGTCGGCCATCTCGCGGCGCGCGGCGGCCACGGCGTCCGTGGCGATGTCGACCGGATCGGTGCCCGCCTTCGACGGGAAGAAGTCCGCGCCGACCTGGCCGGCCAGGGTTTCGAGCTGGTCGATGGCGGCCGGACGGTACACGTCGCAGCTCACCACCATGACCTTCTTCTTCTGGCGCTCCTTCAGGAAACGCGCCAGCTTGGCCACGGTGGTGGTCTTGCCGGCGCCCTGCAGGCCCGCCATCAGGACCACGGCCGGCGGCTGCACGGCCAGGTCCAGCGCGGCGTTGGACTCGCCCATCAGCGCCGTCAGCTCGTCGCTGACCACCTTGACCAGGGCCTGGCCCGGGGTCAGGCTTTTCAGCACCTCCTGGCCCACGGCGCGTTCGCGCACGCGCTCGATCAGGGTCTGCACCACCGGCAGGGCGACGTCGGCCTCGAGCAGCGCGATGCGCACCTCGCGCAACGATTCGCGGATGTTGTCCTCGGTCAGGCGGCCCTGGCCGCGCAGGCGCTTGACGGTGGTGGAAAGGCGCTGGCTGAGTGAATCGAACATGGACGATCAACGCGTGGGCGGTAAACACGCGATTATAACGGATACGCCAAACACCAGCCCCCACCTTCTTCCAGTGCAGGACCGGCTCCTGCATTGCGGATTCGTTGCATCCCTCCGCGGGAAACTCCGGTGGCCGGCAGTTTTTCGAGATCCCTGCATGGATTATCGGGCCTTGATCCAGCCGGCGATGTCGTCGATGACTTCGGGGGCGACGTGCCCCGCCTTCTTGTAATCGTCCGGCGTGCCCGCGCCCGGCATGAACAGATGGAACAGTCCCGGATAGAGGTGGAACGTGACATCGGAACGACCGGCCAGAGCCTTCTTCCAGCGCGCGAAGTCCTTTTCCGGCGACACCTGGTAGTCCTTGCCTCCCTGCAGGATCAGCATCGGCAGGGACAGGCCCTTGGCCACCTGCACCTGGTGATAGTCGTGCAGGCTCAACCAGAAACTTTGCGGCGCATGGAAAAAGCCGCCCTGCGGCGGATGCGCCGGATCGGCATTCGTCAACAGCTTGCGCTCGGCGTCAATGGCCTTTTCCTGCTTGGCGACATCGGCGGCAGAAATCTGGCCCATGGCGCCCAGCTCGCGGAACTGGTCGGCCATCACGTCCAGCATCGGCCGCGCCGGCGCCGCCATCATGATGATCCCGGCCAGGTGTCCCGACCGTTTCGCGATGCGCGGCGCCAGCATCGCGCCCTGGCTGAGCCCCAGCACGAACAGCCGACCGGCATCGACGTGTTCCTGCCCGGCCAGCACCCGCAACGCGCTCAGCGCATCGTCGGTCTCGTCGTCGTCCACGGTGATCGGCTTGCCTGCCATCTGCAAGCCGTAGGCATGCGCGCGCTTGTCGAAGCGCAACGTCGCGATGCCCTGCTTCGCCAGGCCGATGGCGATGTCGCGGAACGGCTTGTTGGGGCCGACGGTCTCGTCCATGTCGCCGGGACCGGAACCGGCCACCAGCACCACCGCCGGAAACGGGCCGTCGCCTTCGGGCCGGGTCAGCATGGCCGGCAGCGGACCCGGTGGCGAAGGCACCTCCAGGGATTCCGAAACCACGCCCGGTACATGCCGGGCCGCGGGTGCCTGTTTCGCCTTCGAGGTGCTGCCGGCCGGTGCCGGCAGCATCGAGGCCGGCACGAACCGGAAGGTGGTGATCCGGCCATCGTCGTTGCAGGCCACCATGCCGGCCAGCCTGGCATCGGCGAAATCCAGCGGTGCCACCAGCACGTCCCGGCCCTGGAGCTTGCGCGGCTGCAACTTGCCCATGCTCCGGAAGGCTCCGGCCCTGGCTTCCAGTTGTTTCCAGGCGGCCCGCATCGCGTTCGCCGACGTCTTGCCGGCGATGCTCGGCGCGAAGTGCCGGTTCACCTGGTCGTACTTGCCGTGCGTGAATGCCGCGAGCGCCGCCTGCGCACGAGCCCGGCACTGCGCGTCCGGCGCCGCCGCCCGAACCGGCGCGGGCGCGAGGCACGCAACCGCGCCCAGCATCAGACATGTCGCGAGCCACGCCGTCATCTTCGTGTTCATGTTCTTCCTCCTCCCGATCAGTGCCGGCGCCCTTCCAGGCGCCGGTAAACAACGAACGAATACGCCACCGGCGCCACCACCGCGATTGCAACGAGAGCGATCAGCGGCCACAACATGCCGCCGGCCAGGGTGCCGACGATCAGCACCGCTCCGCCCAGCACGAATGCCCAGCCGCCCATGCGATGCGTGCGTTCCCACACGGCATCGCTGGCCAGCGTCCACGGCGTGCGGATGCCCATGAAGAAGTTCCTGCGCAACTTGCCCATGTAGTTGCCCAGCACCATGAACAACGCGCCCACGGCAAGCATCACGACGAACGGCACCCGCACGGCGTAACCGGCGCCGGCCAGCAGCACGGTCAGGCCGATGATCAGCACGATGGCCTGGACCACCAGCATGAGAAGGACATAGATGCGCGCGAACGGGCCGATCTCGAACTTGCGCGGCGACACCAGCGGCAGGACCACCATCAGCACGGCCAGCCCGAAAACCATCAGGGCCGGCATGGCCGCGCCCCAGAAACGCGGCATGTAGCCGTCCACCTGGCCGTGCACGTTCCAGTGGCCGGGCACTTCGGCCGGCAACTGCGGGTACAGCCACACTGCCGCGCCCACGGCGATCAGGATGAAGATGGCCGATACCATCAGGCTGCGCGTGAATTTCATGATTTGCCCCCGAGGTTCGGGAAAAAGTCGATCAGCATCCGCGCCAGATCCTCGAACACGGTGCTGTTGAGCGAATAGACGATGTGCTGGCCGCGCCGCTCGGTACGCACCAGGTCGGCGCGCTTGAGCACGGCGAAGTGGTGCGACAGCGAGGCCGGGGTGATGTCGAAGCCCGCGCCCAGCTCGCCCGCCGTCAGCGAACCGACCTGCAGGCGCTTGAGGATCGCGCGCCGGGTCGGATCGGCCATGGCCTTGAATACTTCCTGCTGCTTCATGCGAAAGGTCGTTCCCCGATGGATAACTAGATTATTAGACAAATATCTAATTAATGCAACTCCGGCGACACACGCATGCAAAGCCGTGCAGGACGGGTACCGTCCGTCCTGCACCTCCGATGCAAACATCGTCTGGAGTGTTGAGAACCATTCCTGTTTGCCCGATTCCTGTGCCACACTTGCAGGCCATGCCGATCACGATTCCCGCCATCGTCGCCATCGTGTTGTACCTCGGTGCCGCCATCCTGCTGGCCGCGCCGATCACCGGCTGCCCGCACAAACCGAACCGGGCGGGATTGACCTCGGCGACCATCGCGGCACTGGCGCACGCCGCCATCCTGTTCAGCGTGCACGGCGGGCGCGTGGACCTGCACTTTTTCGCCGCGCTGTCGCTGGTGGCCTTCGTGGTGGCCGCGCTGACCCTGCTGGTCAACCTGTGGCGCCCGGTCGCCGGGCTGGGCGTGATCGTGTTTCCGCTGGCCGCGCTGCTGCTGGCGCTGGACGTGTTCCTGGCACCGCCGACCACGCCGCATCCGCTGGACTGGCAGATTTCGCTGCACGTCGCCATCGCGTTGCTCGCCTACAGCGTGTTGTCGATCAGCGCGGTGCTGGCCATCCTGCTGGCCCTGCAGGAACGCGCCCTGCGCAGCCACCGGCCGGCGCGGCTGGTGCGCGCGCTGCCGCCGCTGACGCAGACCGAGGCGCTGCTGTTCCGCCTGATCGGCACCGGCTTCGCCCTGCTCACGCTGACCCTGCTTTCGGGTGCCCTGTTCGTGCGCGATGTCCTTGCCCAGCACCTGGCGCACATCATCGTGCTCAGCGTGATCGCCTGGATCATCTTCG
>CAZBZD010000074.1:0-9306 GCA_964496295.1 uncultured Rhodanobacteraceae bacterium
ACCTCCGTGCGCCCCGGGTCCCGGGTCCCGGGTCCCGGGTCCCGTCGCAAGGCTTCACCTTGCTCGAAATGCTCGCCGTCATCGTCCTGATCGGCATCGTCGGCACCATCGTGGTGACCCAGGTCGGCAAGAACATGCAGAAGGGCAAGTACGGTGCCGGCAAGGCGCAGTTGATCACGCTGGGCCAGAAAATCCAGAACTACGCGCTGGACAACGGCGCGCCGCCGAAATCGCTCAAGGCCCTGGTGACCCGGCCGCCGGGCGACAGCAACTGGCTGGGGCCGTATGCCAGGGCCTCGGAGCTCAAGGACCCGTGGGGACACGCCTTCGGCTACCGGTATCCGGGCGAGCACGGCAGCTTCGACCTGATTTTCTACGGCCGGGACGGCAAGCCGGGCGGCGACAAGTTCGACAAGGACGTGGGCAACTGGCAATGAAGATCGGGACCGGGGACCGGGACTGCGGAGGCAGGATGCCGGAGCGAACATCGGCGCAGCCGATGGCCCGAAGGGTGAGCCGCAGGAGCGGCGAGTTACCGGGGACCGGGTGTGCTCGTGCGCTGCAGATTCGAGCAGGGCGGGCACTGCCCGTCACCGACTTGCATGAAGCTTCCATGGCGGGCAATGCCCGCCCTGCCCGTTCGTGTGGAAAGCGTCCCGACTCCCGGTCCCCGGTCCCCGGTCCCCGGTCCCCGGAAAACGGCTTCACCCTGCTTGAAATGCTCGTCGTGATCCTCCTGATCGGCATCGCGGCGGCGGCGGTGGCGGTGTCGGTCACGCGCGGGCTGGACGCGGCGCGGGTGCGGGCGGCCGGTACCGACCTGGCCGCGGCATTGCGCTACACGCGCACCCAGGCCATCGTGCATGCCGAGCCGGAGGTGTTCACGCTCGACGTCAGGGCGCGCAGCTACACGGCGCCGGGGAAAAGCCCGCGCACCTTGCCGCGACACATGCGTCTCCGCGTCACCAGCGCGGCCGGCGACCAGCGGGAAGGGCATGTGGCGCGGATCCGCTTTTTTCCCGACGGCAGCTCCACCGGCGGACACGTGGTGTTGCAGCGAGGCGCGCGCCAATGGCGGGTCAACGTGGCCTGGCTGACCGGGGCGGTCAGTGTGTCGGAGCGTGGCAAGTGAAGGGGGAGGCAATGCCTTTGTTCGGGACTCGGGACTCGGGACTCGGGGTGGTGGAGGTTGTGGCCTTTGGGATGGGGGCGGGACCGGGGACCGGGGGTGCATGGGGGCCGAAGTTTTTTGCCGGGATGCGGGCACGCGGCCTCGTCGGGCTTCGGGGGAAAGAAGCGACCGGATTTCCCCCGAGGCCTCCAAAGAAACGAGTAGGGCGGGCACTGCCCGCCATCGAACACCATGAAGCTTCCGTGGCGGGCAGTGCCCGCCCTACCCGAGGACTCGCCTCCTCGCCCTTCCGGAGCCACGAAGGCCGGCGCGTCCGCAGCCCGGCAGCGACCGAAAACTTCCATGCGCCCCCGGTCCCGCAACTCCGAGTCCCGAGTCCCGAGTCCCGGCTTTTTGGAGTCCCGCATCAGCAACACGGCTTCACCCTGCTCGAAGTGATGGCGGCCATCGTCATCATGGCGCTGGCGTTTGCCGTGTTGCTGAAGGCCATGGGGTCGTCGGTGGCGCTGACGCACAAGGCCGCCGCGCGCACCGAAGCCGCGGCCTGGGCGCAGTCGCTGCTGGACAGCGCCTACGTCATGCAGCCCCCGCAACCGGGCGTGACCGCGGGACGCTTCGACGCGACCTACCGCTGGCGCCTGCGGGTCAGCCCGTGGCGACCGCCGCGGCAGGGCCGGCCGCGCAAGCCACAGGACGGCGACGGCCTGCGCCTGTACAAGCTGGACCTGGCGGTGACGTGGGGCGTGCCGCCGCGCCGGCACGTCGCGCATTTCGCCACCCTGCGCGTGGTGCGTGGGCAAGGCGACGGAGCCCTGGCGCCATGAACGCTTCGGCCTCCATCCCCCGGTCCCCGGTAACTCGCCGCTCCTGCGGCTCACCCTTCGGGCCATCGGCTGCGCCGATGTTCGCTCCGGCATCCTGCCTCCGCAGTCCCGGTCCCCGGTCCCGGGCCATCGGCTTCACGCTGCTGGAGCTGCTGGCGGCGATGGCCTTGCTGGTATTGCTGATGCTGGGCGTGTGGTCGGGCATCCGCACCGCGACGCGCACGGCCGGGCACACGCGGGCCACGGTGGATCACCTGGACGCGATTCGCGGCGCCGAACAGTTCCTGCGGCGCAATTTTTCCCGGGTTTCGCCGATGCCGTGGGCGCGCGACGACGACGGCCGCGCGATCGTGTTTTCCGGCGGCGAGCATGCGATGCGCTTCGTCGCGCCGCTGCCCGGGTTCCTCGGGCGCATGGGGCCGCAATGGCAGAAACTGGCACTGGTGCCGGATGGCCACGGGCGCTGGAACCTCGAAATTTCCTTCGAGCAGCTGTCGCCCGACGGCAGCCGCATGCGCCCCATCGGCAAGCCCGAAGTCCTGCTGACAGGCATCCGCCAGGGCCGCTTCGTCTATCGTGGCCGGGATCTGCGGCAGCAGGATCTCGGCTGGCGCACGACCTGGAGCCGGCCCACGCAACTGCCGTCGCTGGTGCGCATCGAGCTGCGGCTCGACCATGGCGACTGGCCCACGCTCACCGCGCCGCTGCGCGTGGACTCCGGCGCCGTCGACCGGGCCTCGGCGATACGCGGCCTGTGGGCGGGAGGTGCGCCGTGAGGGCCCGTGCCGGTATTCGGGGCAGTGGGGTCCCGGGCCTCCGGAATGGATGCCGTGGTGGCGGGACCCGATGTGTCCGCATCCGCGACGCACATGCACTCCCGGTCCCCGGTCCCCGGTCCCCGGTCCCGGCGCAACAACAAGGCGTCGCCCTGATCCTGGTGCTCTGGGCCTGCGCGCTGCTGGCCATCGTGCTGGGCGGCGTGGCGGTGCTGGCGCGCACCGAGGGCCTGCAGGCGCGCTACCAGTTCGCGCAGGTGCAGGCGCGCTACGACGCCGAGGCCGGCCTGGCGCGCGCGGTGGCGGCATTGCAGGATCCCGACCCGCGCCGGCGCTGGCTCGGCGACGGCCGGCCCTACACCTTCCGTTTCGACGGCGCCACGGTCACGGTGCGCATCACCGACGAGGACGGCAAGATCGACCTCAACACCGCCACGCCGCAGGTCCTGGAGGGCCTGTTGCATGCCCTCGGCACCGAATCGACGCAGGCACGGGACCTGGCCGCCGCCATCGCCGACTGGCGCGACGGCAACGACGCGAGCCGGCCCGGCGGCGCCGAGGCGGCGGGCTATCGCCGGGCCGGGCGCGACTACGGGCCGCGCAACGGGCCGTTCGCCAGCATCCAGGAGCTGCAACTGGTGCTGGGCATGACGCCGGAGCTGTACGCGAAGCTGCTGCCGCTGGTGACGATCTGGTCGGGACGCAACGTGCCCGACCCGGCCCATGCGCCGGCGCCCGTCCTGGCGGCACTGCCCGGCATGGACACGGAGGAGGCCGGCCGCTACGTCCGGCGGCGCCGTCATGCCGACCCCGCCCGCGGCCTGCCGGCCCTGCCCGACGGCACGGTGGTGACCGCCGGGGGCGGCGGCGTCACGCACAGCATCGTGTCCACCGCGACCCGGCCCGATGGCGCGCGCGCGGTATTGCATGCGACCATTCGCCGGCACGGCAACCGCCCCGACGGGGTGCCGTATGCCGTGCTGCAATGGAGGGAGGGGACGGCCGAGTGACGGCATCGACACAAACATGGCGGCCGGCGATGGCGTGGCTGCGGCGCGCCTGGCACACGTCGCCGCTGCCGGGCTTCCTGGCCTGGTGGGGGCGCGAATTGCGCGCCTGCCTGCCCGCGCGCGTGGCTGCGTGGCTGGAACGGCATGCGACCTGGCACCTGCTGACGCTGGAGGGCGAGGACGCGGTGCTGCGTACGGCAGGGTCCGCGCAGGTGCGCGCGCGCATCGACACCGCCCAGGCCGAAGCCCTGCAGCAGACGGCCTGGCGCGAAGCCCTGGCGGGCGTCGATCCGCAGGACGCGCGCATCGCCCTGTGCCTGCCGCCCGGGCAGGTGCTGCGCCGGCGCCTGTACCTGCCGGCGGCGGCGCGCGCCGACCTGCGCCGCGTGGCGGGTTACGAAATGGACCGCCAGACGCCGTTCCGCGCGGACGAGGTCTGCCACGACGTGCGCCGGCTCGGCACGGCCGCCGACGGGCGCCTGGTGGCGGAGCTGGTGCTGGCCCCGCGTGAGCGGCTGCAACCGCTCCTGCAACGGTTCGAAGCGATGGGCGCCCGCATCGACGCGGTGGACGTGGCCGATGGCGAGGGGCGCCTGGGCGTGAACCTCCTCGATGCCGACGCGCGACCCGCCCACCCGCATCCGCGGCGGCGCCTCAACCTGGTGCTGGCGGGCCTGGCCGTCGTCTTGCTGGTGCTGGCCATGGTGCAGTGGCTGCACAACCGGCGCAGCGCGCTGGCAGGCATGCAGCAGCAGGTGCAGGCCCTGCACGAACAGGCGCGCCAGGTGGCCGATCTGCGCCGGCAACTGGTGGCGCGCCTCGGCGCGGCGGGCTTCCTGGAGCGCCGCCGCGCGCAGTCCCCGCCCATGATCGCCGTGCTGGCCGACGTGACGCACCGCCTGCCCGACGATACCTGGCTGGAACGTTTCGGCGTGGACCCGGGCGGCAACGTCACGTTGCAGGGCCAGAGCCCGCACGCGACCGGCCTGCTGAAAAGGATGGCCGGCTCGACCTATCTCGCCGATCCCGGTTTCCACGGCGTGATCCAGACCGACCCGCGCACCGGCAACGAGCGCTTCTACATGACCGCGCAATTGCGCGCGCCGGCGCCGGCGTCCACGGTCGCGGCGCCGGCGCGTGCCACCAGCACGGGGGAGGGCGCCGATGCGCAAGCCGAGCGCCACTGAAAGCCGCGTCGCGGCCCTGCTGCTGGCCCTGGCGGTGCTCGCGCTGGCCTGGCTGCTGCTGGTGCAATGGTGGTTCGTGACGCCGCTGGGGCGCATCGACGAGCAGATGCGGACCCTGCGCGACCAGCAGCAGCGCTACGCCGCCATCGTCGCCCAGCGCGACGTGCTGCGCCATCGCCTCGCCGGCCTGTCGCGCGGCCATGCCGATGCCGACGCCTTCCTGCCCGGTACCGACGGCAACGCCGCCACCGCCAGCCTGATGCAGCACGTGGTCGATGCCGTCGGCGCGCATGCCGCGCTCGGGCCCTGCCAGGTGACGCAGAAGATGCCGGTGCCCGCGCGCGGCGACGCTGACGCGCCCTACCGCGAGGTCAGCGCCAACATCAACATGCGCTGCAGCATGCATGCCCTGGCCGCGGTGCTGCACGACCTGGCCTGGGGCAAGCCGTACGTGTTCGTCGACAGCTTCAATGCCTACCGCAACCCGCAGCCGGACAAGGACGGCGCCACGCAACCGCTCAACGTGCAGATGCTGGTGTCCGGCTACATGCGCGTCGCCGGCCCGGGAGACACGCCGTGAACGCCGCCGACCAGCGCCGCCTGACGCCGTGGCTGGCCGCGCTGTGCCTGCTGCTGGCGGCGGCGTGGCTGGCCCTGCTGTCCGGCTTCGGCCGCAACATCGAGTGGTTGCCGCCGGGCGCGGGCCGCTCCCTGCCGAGCGCGCGGCCCCCGGGCCACGCCGGCTCGCCGCCGCCGCTGGAAAACGATGCCGAAGTCTGGCTGCGGCCGCTGTTCACGACCGATCGCCGGCCGGCGCCGGTGGCCGCCGGCCAGGGGCAGCCGGCAAGCCTGGAAAACCTCGAACTGACCGGTGTCATCCTGGCGCCGGGCATGCACATGGCGCTGCTGACCGACCGTGCCGACGGCCGCACCGTGCGCGTGCGCGAAGGCGATGCGCTGGGCCATGGCGGCTGGGTGCTCAGGACCCTCAAGCCGCGCAGCGCCGAATTCGTCGACAACGGCCAGGTGACCCGGTTGCAGTTGAAGGTGCCGGCCGGCGGCGCCCCGGCCGCGGCCGGCAGTGCCGACGCCGCTGCCGGGCAGCGGTCCGGCCCGGCGACCCCGGTGCCCAGGCGCAAGCCGGCGGACCGTCCCGACGAACACCGTTCCGGCGCTGCCGGGCCCGAGCGTGTCCAGGCACTCAAGATACGCATCGAACAGCGTCGTCGCCAGCAGGCGACGCACGCGGGAGACCATTGACCCATGAGTTTTCAACGCCCCCTTTTCGTGGCCGCCCTGCTGGTGCTCCTGGCCGGCTGCTCGACCTGGCCGTCGACCCGCGGCGACCATGCGCTGGAACGCGAGGCCGTCGCCGGCACCCGGCAGCCGCCGCCGGCGCCGACCCGCACCGGGCAGGCCGTGCCGAGCGGGACCAGTCCCGCGGCCCCGTCGGCCAGCGTGCATGCCGGCAGCGGCGTGTTCGTGCGGCCCATGGGCGTGCCGGCGCCGGGCCGGAGCGGGGCGGCGCAGGGCCGGGCCGGCGGCAACGCGCAGAAGGGCGTCGTGTTCAATTTCGAGGACCAGCCGGTGGGCGCCGTGGTCAAGGCCGTGCTGGGCGACTACCTCAAGCGCAATTACGCGATCCAGCCCGGGGTCAAGGGCCACATCACCTTTTCCACCGCGCGCCCGGTGCCGCCCGACCAGGCCCTGCCGATCCTGGAGACCCTGCTGTCGTGGACGGGCAACGCGCTGATCGTCAAGGACGGCCATTACCTGGTCCTGCCGGCCAAGGATGCCGTGGCCGGCAACCTCGCGCCCAGCCTCGGCGCGCGCGCGCCCGGCGCCGGCCTCACGGCGCGACTGTTCCCGCTGCACTACATTTCCGCCACGGAGATGCAGAAGCTGCTCAAGCCGTTTGCGCCCGACAGTGCCTTCCTGCTGGTCGATCCCATGCGCAACCTGCTGGTGATGGCCGGCACGCCCGAGCAACTGGCCAACTACCAGCGCACCATCAAGACCTTCGACGTGGACTGGCTCAAGGGCATGTCGGTGGGCGTGTTCACCCTGCGCCACGCCAGCGTCACGCAACTGCTGCCGCAGCTCGAGAAACTGTTCGGCGAGCATGGCTCCACGCCGCTGGCCGGGATGTTGCGCTTCATTCCCATCCAGCGCACCAATGCCATCGTGGTCATCACCCCGCAACCGGACTACCTTGCCGAGGTGCGGCAGTGGATCGACCGCATCGATGCGGGGGGCGGCAACCGGCCGCAGCTTTACGTGTACGACGTGAAGAACATGCGCGCCGCCACCCTGGCCGGCTACATCCAGCAGATCTACAACGGCACCACCGCCGGCGGCACGGCGCAGTCCGGCGGCGTGGCGCCCGGCCTGACGCCGTCCACGCTGGACAGTGGCGGCGCGTTGCCGGGCGCCACGCCGGGAGCCGGCGACCTGGGCGGCGGCGCCTGGGGGCAGGGACGCGGGGGCGATGCCGCCTCGGGCCGTGCCGCGGCGGGCGGCATGAACGGCGCGGCCGGCTCCGGCATCGACGGCGGCGGTGGCAGCGCGGGCAATGCCGTGTTCGACGCCAACAGCACGTCCACGACATCCGCGGCGCCCACCGCCGGCGGCTTCGGCGGTACCGCCGGCGCCAGCGGCGTGCGCGTCACGGCGGTCGATGCCAACAACCAGTTGCTGGTGCGCTGCCGGCCCTCGCAGTGGGCCGAGATCGAGGCGGCCATCCGGCGCCTGGACGTGGTGCCGCTGCAGGTGCAGATCGAGACCCGCATCCTGGAGGTGCAACTGACCGGCAAGTTCAGTTTCGGCGTGCAGTGGTACCTCGAGGGCCTGATCGGCGGGCATCCCGACGGCGACGGCGGCTACGTGCCCGGCCAGCCCGGCAACCAGCAGCAGTGGGCGCTGGGGGCCGGCGGCGCGGCCTTCCATCCGCTGGGCGATTCGCTCTTCTACTCGTTCCTCAACAGCAACCTGCAGGCCGCCATCCACGCCATCGAGACCGACGGCAACACCAAGGTATTGTCCGAACCGTCGCTGGTGGTCATGAACAACCACCTGGCCAGCATCCAGGTGGGCACCCAGGTACCGGTCAACCAGACCTATTTCGCGCCCGGGCTGGGCAGCAGCCTGGACAACGGCGGCATCGGCACGCTGGGACGGGTCGAATACAAGGACACCGGCGTCATCCTCAAGGTGCGCCCGCGCGTCAACCCGGGCGGCCTGGTCTATCTCAACCTGGACCAGATCGTCAGCAAGCCGGGCAGCCGCGATGCCTTCGGCAACTTCCCCATCGACAAGCGCGAGCTGGCCACGCAGATCGCCGTGCAGAGCGGCCAGACCGTGCTCCTGGGCGGGTTGATCCAGCAGAACGAGGGCAGCCTGGATACCGGCATCCCGTGGCTCAACCGCATCCCGATCATCGGGCGCCTGTTCGGCAGCACCGACCGGCACCGCAACCGCACCGAACTGCTGGTGCTGATCACCCCGCGCGTCATCACCTCCAGTTCCGACGCCCGCGAGATCACCCTGGACTACCAGCGCCAGTTCGAGTCGCTGAAGCCGTTGCGTGAGGACGACGTGAAAAAACAGGCCGCCGGGCAGTGAACGGAACCTCATTCAGTTGTCGCGGTCCACGCTCTTGATATGCTGCACAGTCCGATTGCCGGTTGCAGGCAGGATCGACCCCGTTCCACCACCACGAAGGAATTTTTCATGATCGCCCATCGAACCACCATCGCCGCGGCCGTCGCCGGCATCCTGATGCTGCCGCTGGCCGCCACCCCGGCCCAGGCGCAATCGTCGCTCGGCAACAAGTCCGTGCCCGGCGTGTGCATGCTTTCGCGCGGTGCCGTGCTGGCCAACTCCAAGGTCGGCAAGGCCGCCGACGCGCGCCTCAAGCAGCTTGCCGACCAGGCCAGGAGTCAGCTGCAGAGCCAGCGCCAGCCGCTCAACCAGGACATCCAGCAGTTCCGCCAGAAAGCCCAGTCCATGACCGCGAGCGCGCGCGAAAGCCAGCAGAAGTCCCTGCAGCAGCGCATGCAGGCGTTCCAGCAGAAGGCGCAGGAACTCAATGCACGCATCAACATCACCCGCAACCAGGCCATGCAGCGCATCGGCAAGGTCATCGACCCGCTGGTGGCCAACATCTACAAGCAGCGCGGCTGCGGCATCCTGCTCGACCGCGACTCCGTGCTGGGCGGCAACCCGGGCAACGACCTCACCGCCGCCACGGTCCAGGCGCTGGACCAGAAGATGACCACCATCAGCTTCAACCTGGCGCCGCTGCCGAAGCAGCAGTCGTCCGGCAGCAGCAAGTAACAGGCCGGGGGCCCGCAAAAACGGGTAGGGCGGGCACTGCCC
>CAZBZD010000075.1:0-9148 GCA_964496295.1 uncultured Rhodanobacteraceae bacterium
CTGACCCGCCTGCTCGACCTGGGCGTGCCGCATTACCTGATCCAGTCCACGCTGACCGGCGTGGTCGCGCAGCGGCTGGTGCGCACGCTGTGCCCGCATTGCAAGCGCGAGGCCGAGCAGCATGCGGAAAGCTGGGCCGCGCTGACGCACGGCTGGGACCTGCCGCGGCCGGACACGGTGTACGAACCGGTCGGCTGCCTGGAATGCCGGCACACGGGCTTCCTCGGCCGCACCGGCGTGTATGAAATGATGCCGCTGTCCGCGCCCCTGCGCGCGCGCATCGGCGCCGAACTGGTGCTGGACGATTTCATGGCCACCGCGCGTGCGGAGGGCATGCGTCCGCTGCGCATCTCCGCCGCCACCCAGGTCGCGCGCGGGCTGACCACGGTGGCCGAAGTGCTCACCGTACTGCCACCCGCGTAGAGCGGGCACTGCCCGCCGTGGAATCTGGCAATGGCGGGCAATGCCCGCCCTGCGCGAACTGGCCATTGCGGGAACGGGTGCGGCGTCGATGTCTGAAAAGAACCCGCCCTACGGCTGTCGGCGGGTCGGCAAAGTGCGCCGCACATGGGACAATGACGGCTTGTCCCCCATGCCGCCACGGGTCGCCATGAAGCCTCTGCTGATCATCCTGACCGGCCACGCCCCGGAAACCATCCGCAACCGCCACGGCGATTTCGGCCACTGGTTCCGCATCGCGCTGCACCGGCCCGCACGGGACGTGCGCGTGGTCGACGCGAGCGTGGGCGACGCCTTGCCCGGCACGGGCGAGGTGCGCGGCGCCGTGATCAGCGGCTCGGCGGCGATGGTCACCGAAAAACTGGCGTGGAGCGAGAACCTCGCCGGCTGGATCCGCAACGCCATGGACGCGCAACTGCCGCTGTTCGGCGTGTGCTACGGCCACCAGTTGATGGCGCACGCGCTGGGGGGCCGCGTGGATGTCCTGCCTGAGGGTCGCGAAATCGGCACCAAGGCCATCGACATCCTCGAAGCCGGTACCGGCGATTCCCTGCTCGAAGGCATGTCGCCGCGCTTTCCCGCGCACACCACCCACATGCAGAGCGTGCTGGAAGCACCCGCCGACGCGCAGGTGCTGGCGCGCTCGGCGCAGGATCCGCACCAGATCCTGCGCTACGGCCCCAATGCCATGTCCACGCAACTGCACCCCGAGTTCAGTTCGGCGGTGATGCGCGCCTACCTGCGCCTGCGCAGCGCCGACCTGCGCGCCGAGGGCCTGGATCCGAAAACCCTGCTGGACGAGGTCCGCGCGACGCCGAAGGCCCGCCGCCTGCTGCGCCGCTTCGCCCACCATGCCACCCGCTCCGAAGCCCGCGCCATGGATACCGCCGCATGAGCACGCCTCCCTCGCCACCCCCGCGGACCGGCGCCGGCCACGGCCTGAAATGGCTGCTCGAGGCGCTCGGCGTCGTGCGCCGCTGGCCGCTGGTATTCCTGCCGATGGGGCTGATCGTGGCCATCATCAGCGTGGTGCCATACCTGGGCGGCCTGGCCATCCTGTTCATGGGCCCGGCCTTGCTGGCCGGCATCGTCGTCGCGGCGGACACCGCCCGGCGCGGCCGCACGCCCGCCGTTCACCAGTTGTTCGCGATGTTCCAGGAACCGGCGCGACGCAACGAGTCGCTGAAGCTGTGCCTGCCGCTGGTGATCGGCAAGTTCACCGCCGGCATGGTCCTCGCCGGCGCCATGCTCGGCATCGTGTCGCGATCGGGCATCGACCCGCGGTCGCTGGAAGGCCAGCCCGAAAAGATCCTGGCCCTGTTCGCCAGCGGCAACGTGGCCGGCTGGCTGGCACTGGTCGTGGCCATCGTGCTGCTGGCCTGGACATTCACCGCGCTGGCCATTCCCCGCGTGGCGCTCGGGCGCGAGGCCGCGTTCGAGGCGATCGGGCGCGGCTTCCGCCAGGTCTGGCGCAGCATCGGCGCCTGGGCCGTGGCCATCCTCCTGCTGTTTGCCGGACTGGTCCTGTTGACCATGCTGCTGATGCTGACCCGTTCCCTGGTGGTCGTGCAGGTCGGCCTGTACACCGCGCTGTATGCCGTGCTCGGCCCCCTGCTGCACGCCGCGTGGCGCGACCTCGGCGGGCATGCCGCGACCCAGGACGACCGTCATCGCGCACCGCCTCCGCCACCTGCGCCACCACCGCCCTCGGGCGTGCTTGAAGCCTGAAACCTTCGTGCAGAGCGGCGGGCACTGCCCGCCATGAATGCCCGGGCAAACGAGGTTATTCGAGGCTCCCCGGATACACGGACCAAGACAAACGCATCAGCTGCGCAGGCGACGCTGCACGGCCCGCCACGACAGCACCGCGAACAGGACGCCGAAGCCGAACCCCGCGATGTGGCTCCACCACACCACCGCGCCGAAACCCGGCCCGACGTAGGTGAACAGCAACTGCAGCAGCACCCACAGGCCGATCAGCAACGACGCCGGCACGCGCACGAATTCCATGAACAGGCCCAGCGGCAGCACCAGCCCCAGGCGCGCGCGCGGAAACATCACCAGGTACACGCCCACCACGGCCGACACCGCCCCGCTGCAGCCGATGATCGGCGCATGCGCCGTGGCCAGGGTCAGCGCGCCGACCAGGTTGGCGAACACGCCGCCGAGCAGGAACAGCGCCAGGAAACGCCACGAGCCGAGCACCTTTTCCGCCGACAGGCCGAAAATGACCAGGAACAGCATGTTGGTCAAAAGGTGCACCCAGGCCACGTGGATGAACAGCGCGCTCAGCAGGCTGATCCAGACCGGGTCGAGCAGATGCCGCCACCATGCGCCCGCGGCCGCGAACAACTGGGTCGGTACCGTGCCCCAGCGCATCACCCAGGCCACCTCCTGCTGCGGCGGCATCAGCGACAGCGCCACGAAACAGGCCACGCAGACCACCACGATCAGGAGCGTGGCCCAGCGCGGACCGGGGCGGCGGCGACTCTCGACCTGGACGAACATGCTCATGCGCCCACCTCAGGGGTCCTCTGGACAAGTCTGCACAAACGTCATCCTATCCAAAAGGCACGCTGTGCGCTGGGCGGGACGCCACGCAGGCTGGCCGCCTTCGCAAGTCGCGGACGGTGCACGGCGTGCCTTTTGGACAGGACCCCGGCTTTTCAAATTTCAGATGTCGGGGCCGGTCTGTCTGTCCGCATATCTTCGGCGTGCCGTCTTGACAGGCAACCAGCCGGCCGGCGCCGACACCCCTGTGATCTGCAAACAGACAGACCGGTGACGTTTGCGCAGACTTGTCCAGAGGGCCCCTCAGGGCACGTCGCGGGCCAGGTGCGGCCCGGCCGCATCCAGCGAAGTCAGGGCGAACAGCGTTTCCGGCCCGACGATGCCGTCGTCCGGAATGCCGAAACGGCGTTGCAACCCGCGCACGCGGGCCGTCATGGCCGCGTCGAAGACCGTCGCCGGCGCCGCATGGTCACCCGGCGTCGGCGGCAGATGCGCGGCCAGCCAGGCCACCCCCGGTCCCTCGTCGCCCTGCCGCAGCACGGGCGGCAATTCGGCCGGCAGGCGGAACGGCGCGTAGAAATGGCCCTTCCACAACTTCGTCAGCGCCTCGCGCGACACCTCGACCGGGCGCGAATCGACCATCAGGCGCACGCGCGTGTCACCCACTCCGAGCAGCAGCACCTGGTGCTTGCCGCGGGAGGTTTCCAGCACCAGCACCAGGGGCCGGTTGAAGCGTTCGAGCTGGTCCAGCGTTCCGGTGCCGCCGACGCAGTCGAAGCCGGCGAAGATCTCGGCCCGGCAGCGCGAAGCCTCCTCCACGCTGACCTTGTCCGATCCCACCTGCCAGCGCGCCAGCAATTCGCTCCAGGCCTGCAGGCGCGCTTCCCGCGGCGACGCAAGGCTGCGCTCCAGTTGCCTGGCCTGCTGCGATGCCGGGACGCCCGCCGCCGCCAGCGACTTCACCGGCGGCCCGGACACCCCCGCGCCGTGCCGGCCCCACCAGAGGAAACCCGCCAGCAACGCCACCACGACCGCCGCGGCGAGCCACCACCAGCGATAGCGCTGCAGCCAGTAGCCGACATGGCCGGGCAGGGTTTCGCGCGCCGCCTGCTGCACGATGCGTTCGCCGACCACCGGCTGCCCGCGCGCCGCCGCCAGGGCCAGGGCGCGCTCGCCGATCAGGTTCACCAGGCGCGGTATGCCGTGGCTGGCGCGGTACATGTCGCGCAGGGCCAGGCGGCTGAACGGCGACTGGTCGGCGCCGGCCACGCGCAGGCGGTGGCGGACGTAGGCCTCGCATTCCTCGGCGCGCATGTTCGACAGCTCGTGGCGCGCCGTGATGCGCTGGGCCAAAGGCCTGAGCGGCGCGCCGCGCAGCCGGTCGCGCAGCGGCGGCGTGGCCAGCAGCAGGATGTGCATCAACTGGTGCGCCGGCGTCTGCAGGTTGGTCAGCAGGCGCAGTTGTTCCAGCGACTCGTCGGGAAGGTTCTGCGCCTCGTCCACCACCAGCAGCACGCGCTGGCCCTGCGCGTAGATGTCCATCAGGAAGGTGCTGAGGGCATTGACCATGTCGCGGCCGCTGTCGCGGTCGACGCCGTCCATCGGCACCCGCAGCCGGTCGCACACGCTTTGCAGCAGTTCGTTCGGCGTGACCCGCGAATGCAGCACGCGGGCCACGCGCACGTCATGGTCGATCAGGCGCTCCAGCAGGCACTGCGCGAGCAGGGTCTTGCCGCTGCCGTTGCCGCCGACCAGCAGCGCGATGCCGCCGCCGCCCTCGATGACGTCGGACTGCAGGCGCTCGAGCACCGCGCCGGCATCGGCCGCCAGCCACGCAAAACGCGGATCGGGCGCCGCCGCGAAAGGCGACGCATCGAGACCGAAGGGATGACCGGACCAGTCGCTCACCGCATCTCATTCCGCGCTTGACGGCTCCCGTTTGCGTGGCCGCGACCAGCCGGGGATGAGCTGCTGGCGCGCCCGCGCCACGCTGAGTTTCCCCGCCGGCGCCGCGCGGGTGATGACCGAGCCGGCCCCGACCGTGGCGCCGGCGCCGATCGTCACCGGCGCCACCAGCGAGGCGTTGGAGCCGATGAAGGAATCATCCTCGATCACGGTACGGTGCTTGTTGACGCCGTCGTAGTTGCAGGTGATGGTGCCGGCGCCGATGTTGACCCCCGCGCCCACTTGCGTGTCGCCGAGATAGGTCAGGTGGTTGGCCTTGCTGGCGCGGCCCAGCGATGTCTTCTTGGTCTCGACGAAATTGCCGACGTGCACCTGCGCGGCCAGCTCGCTGCCCGGGCGCAGGCGCGCGTAGGGGCCGATCCGGCAATCCTCGCCGGCGCGCACGCCTTCGAGATCGCAATGCGCATCGACCACGGTACCGGCGGCCAGCTCCACGTCGCGCAGGCGGCAGAACGGGCCGATGCGCACGTTGTCGCCGAGCACCACGCGGCCCTCGAGAACCACGTCCACGTCGATGTCGACGTCGCGCCCGGCCTCGACCGTGCCGCGCTGGTCGAAGCGCGCCGGGTCGACCAGGCGCACCCCGGCCATGGCCAGTGCCCGCGCGCGGCGCCGGCGCAATGCCGCTTCCAGCTCGGCAAGCTGCCAGGGGTTGTTGGCGCCCATCGCCTCGTGCGCGTCGGCCAGGCGCACGCAGGCGGCCGGCTCGCCCGTTTCGGCGGCCTGCGCGAAGATGTCGGTGAGGTAGTACTCGCCCTGCGCGTTGTGGTTGCCCAGGTTGTTCACCCAGGCGCGCAGGCGGCGCGCATCGGCGCCGATCATGCCGGTGTTGGTGAGGCGGATGGCGCGCTGTTCGTCGCTGGCATCGCGTTCCTCGACGATGCCGCGCACGGCGCCCGATTCGCCGAGCAGGACGCGACCGTAGCCGGTCGGATCGTCCAGTTCGGTCGCCAGCACGGCCAGCGGCGCCCCGGCGGCGGCCAGGCTGGCCAGCGATTCGGGGCGCACCAGCGGCACGTCGCCGTACAGCACCAGCACGCGCGCCTCATCGGGAATGCCGGCCATGGCCAGGCGCACCGCGTGCCCGGTGCCATGCTGCTCGGCCTGTTCCACCCAGGTGACGCCGGCGTCGGCAAAAGCCGCCCGGACGGCGCCGCCGCAGTGGCCGTAGACCACGTGGATGGCTGCCGGCCCGAGCGCCCTGGCGGTCGCCAGCACGTGCGCCAGCAACGGCTCTCCGGCCAGCGGCAGCAGCACCTTGGCGGAAGCCGACTTCATGCGCTTGCCCTCGCCGGCGGCGAGGATGACGACATGCAACGGAATACTCATGCAAAACAACCTGTGTCCTTTCCGGGCTCACACTTTGCCGCAAGCGGCCCGGTTTGCCTACCCGATGCTCATTCCGGGCCGTCGTCGCGCCGGGCGGCCAGCTTGCGGGTCAACGTGTTGCGCCCCATGCCCAGCAGGCGCGCGGCACGCTGGCGGTGGCCGCCGGCGTGATCCATGGCGACGTCGATCAGGACGCGCTCCAGATCGTCGCGGGCACGCGGGTACAGGCCCTCGCGCGAGGCCGCCAGCTCGTCCCGAGCCCAGGCCCGCAGCGCCTGCGTCCATTCCTCCGATGCCGCCGGCACGCGGGTTGCCGGTTCGTCGCGGCCCAGGTCCGATGCCCGCACCTCGCGGCCCGGTGCCATCACGGCCACGCGCCGGCACAGGTTCTCCAGTTCGCGCACGTTGCCGGGAAAATCGTGCTGTTCCAGCGCCTTCAGCGCGGAGCGGCCGAAGCGTTTCGGCGGCAGGCCCAGCGACTGCGTGGCCGCGGCCAGGAAGTGCCGCGCCAGCACGGGAATGTCCCGGCGCCGCTGGCGCAACGGCGGCAGGGCGATGCGCACCACGTCCAGGCGATGCAGCAGGTCGGCGCGGAAGCGGCCCTCGGCCACGGCGGCTTCCAGGTCCTGGTGCGTGGCCGCCACGATGCGCACGTCGCAGCGGATCAGCTCGCGTCCGCCGACGCGGTAGAACTCGCCGCCGGCCAGCACCCGCAGCAGGCGCGTCTGCAGGGCCAGCGGCATGTCGCCGATCTCGTCCAGGAACAGGGTGCCGCCCTCGGCCTGCTCGAAGCGCCCGGCGCGGCGTTGCCGGGCGCCGGTGAAGGCGCCGGCCTCGTGGCCGAACATCTCGCTTTCCAGCAGTTCGGCCGGAATCGCCGCCGTGTTGAGCGCCACGAAGGGCTGCCCGCGGCGCGCGCTTTCCTCGTGCAGGGCCCGCGCGACCAGTTCCTTGCCGGTGCCGGTTTCCCCGCTCACCAGCACGTTGAGGTCGCTGGCGGCGACGCGGCCGATCAGGCGGAACACCGCGTGCATGGCGGGGCTGCGGCCGATCAGCGTGGTTTCCGGCGATACCGGCTCGGGCGCCGGCTCCCGGGTTTCCCGCGCGTCGGCGAGCACGCGCTGCACGACGCCGAGCACCTGCTCCAGGTCGAAGGGCTTGGCGATGTACTCCACCGCCCCGGCGCGGTAGGCGGCCGCCGCGGTCGCCACGTCGGTGTAGGCACTCATCACGATGACGGGAATCGCCGGTTCGGTTTGCCGCCACTGCCTGAGCAGGGCCAGCCCGTCGTCGCCGGGCATGCGCACGTCCGTCAGCAGGATGTCGGGACGGGCCGTGGCCAGCGCCGCCAGCACGGCGTCGCCGGCGGCGAAATCCCGTACCCGGTAGCCGGCATCGCGCAACGCCGTGGCCAGCACGAAACGGATGCTGTCGTCGTCGTCGGCGATCCAGATGGCGTGTTTCACGGCGCATGCTCCGTGTCGGCGGGGTCCGCGGCGGGCCGGTCCAGGGGCAGGTAGAGCGTGAACACCGTGCCCTCGGCGGTCCGCGCGTGGCGCAGGTCGCCGCCATGATCGCATGCCGTCTCCCGCGCCAGCGCCAGCCCCAGGCCGGTGCCGTCGGAACGGCCGGACACCAGCGGCTGGAACAACGTGTCCTGCAGTTGCTGCGGCACGCCCGGCCCGTTGTCGATGACGTCCACGCGCACGGCCGCGCGGAGCATGCCGGCAGCAAGCGCCACGCGATGCGCCACCCGCGTGCGCAGGCACAGGCGGGTGGCGCCCGCCTCGACGGCGTTGCGGGCCAGGTTCAGCAGCAGTTGCTGCAGGCGGTCGGCATCGCCGTACACGTCCGGCAGGCTGGGGTCGTAGTCCTCGACGACCGACACCCCGGGCGACTGGGCGTGCAGCAGGCGGCACGTCCGTTCCAGCACCTGGTGCGGGTTGACCATGTCGAGCCGCGGCGCCTGGCCATGCTGCAGCAGGCGATCGGCCAGCGCCATGAGGCGGTCGGTTTCATGCAGCATCACCCCGGTCAGGCGGCGCATGTCGGCATCGGTACAGCGCCGGCCCAGCAATTGCGCCGCGCCGCGCAGCCCGGCCAGCGGATTCTTCACTTCATGGGCCACGCCGCGCAGGGTCGCCGACAACGGGGCGGAGGTCGCCACGGCGGGAGCCAGGACATGCACCTCCAGCAGCCAGCGCGCACCGGGCAACGCCTGCACGACCAGGTCGACCGGCTGCTCGCGGCCCTGCAGCGACATCAGGCGCAGGTGGCGCCATTGCACCCAGGGCTCCCCCTTGCGCAGGCGCTCGCCGGTCCGCGCCAGCACGGACGGCTCGTCCAGCAGGCCGGCGAAGGCCTGCCCCTTCAGGTTGCGCACGCCCACTTCGAGCAGGTCGCCCATGGCGTCGTTCATCCAGACCACGCACAGGTCGGCGTCGAGGACCAGCAGGCCGGTGGCCAGCCGCTCCGCCATGTCCGCAGGCAGCACGCACGGTTCCATTCAATCGTCCAGCAAGGTCAGCGCGGAGCCCTTGTGCATCGCGACGTGGTCGGTCCTGTCGCTCTTGATCGCGTATTGCGGGTCGGCCTCCGAACAGCGCCGCATGTGGCCCTTGTACGGAGTGTCGTGCGTGTGCACTTCGATGATGCGCCCGCTGACGTACCCCGCCTCGGAATTCCAGCGCACGTGGTCGCCCACCTTGAACCGCTTGCCCATGAACCTGCTCCCGCGATGGCCGGCTTCCATGATAGGGAGTCGGGCGGAGGCGCACCATGGCGACATGGCACGTTCGAGGCGAACCGGCCCCATCTTCCTGCGGCGCGGTGGCGTTTCCCTGCCGGGTTCGGGAGGGCATCGGGCGGAGCGGGCCGGTTCCCG
>CAZBZD010000076.1:0-9125 GCA_964496295.1 uncultured Rhodanobacteraceae bacterium
CGCAGCGAGATGCGCACCGGCACGCGCTGCACGATCTTGATCCAGTTGCCGGTGGCGTTCTGCGCCGGCAGCAGCGAGAACGCGCTGCCGGTGCCGATGCCCAGCGCCTCGACCTTGCCGTGGTAGGTCACCGAACCGCCGTACAGGTCCGATTCCAGTTCCACCGGCTGGCCGATGCGCATGTGCTCGAGCTGGGTTTCCTTGAAGTTGGCGTCCACCCAGACCTGGTCCAGCGGGACCACGGCCATCAGCGCCATGCCCGGGCGCGCCATCTCGCCCACCTGCACCGAGCGTTTGGCCACATAGCCGTCCACCGGCGCCACCAGCGTGGTGCGCACGTCGTCGAGGTAGGCCGCGCGCAGTTTCGCCTCGGCCGCCTTGACGCCCGGATTGGAGGCCACGTCGGTGCCGCCGACCAGTGCCTCGGCATTGTGGTACTGCTGCCTGGCCGAGATCAGCGCGCTCCTGGCGGAGGACAGCGCGTCATGCGCATGCGCCAGCATTTCCGCGGAAATCGCGCCCGATTCGGCCAGGCCCTTGCGGCGGTTGTAGTCGGACCGTGCCTTGTCCAGCGCGACCTTGCGTGCGTCCACCTCGGCCTTGGCGGCCTCCACGTTGTTGTACAGGCCGCGCACCTTGCGCACGGCCTGGGCCAGGCCGGCCTCGGCCGCCTGGAGCGCCACGTCGGCGTCGCTGGGATCCAGTTTCACCAGCACCTGGCCGGCATGCACCAGGTCGCCGTTGTCGGCGCCGATGCTGACCACGGTGCCGGGCACCTTGGAGGTGATCTGGACCACGTTGCCGCCCACGTAGGCATCGTCGGTATCGACGTACCAGCGGCCTTCCAGGAAATACCAGAGGGTCCAGGCGATGATGGCCAGCACCACCACGATCAGCAGCAGGCGCAGGAAAAACTTCCGCTTGCCCTGGCGCGGCGATGGCGTCGGTCCGGATTCGACGGCGGTGTTTTCGTCAGTCATGGGGGATGTCTCGATGCTTGGTCACGGGGGATGTCGGAACAGGCTTGTCGCCGGCGGCCGGCACCGCCGCAGCCTCGTCGGCCCCGGCGCGGAAACCGCCGCCCAGGGCCTGGATCAGCTGGATGGAAAGGTCCACCTGCCGCGCATGCAGCGCGGCGGCGGCCTGCTCGGCCTGGAGCAGTTGCCGGCGCACGTCGAGCGCTTCCAGGAAGCTGCCCACGCCGGCCTTGTAGCGCTGCTCGGACAGTTTCCAGGCCGCGCGCGCGGCTTCCAGCGCCTGCTGCTGCGCCGCCGCCTGCTGCTTGAGCGATTGCAGCCCGTGCAGGGTGTCGGCCACCTGGTTGAGCGCGCCGACCAGGGTCTTGTTGTACCTGGCCACGGCCAGGTCGTACTGCGCGTCCTTGCCGGCCAGGTTGGCGCGCAGGCTGCCGCCGTCGAAGATCGGCAGGTTGATCGCCGGCGCTACCTGGAAGAAGCGCGCCGGCAATTCGAACAGCGGCGTGCTGCCGCCGGCGGCCAGGCCGACCATCGCGCCGAGGCTGATGTCGGGCAGGAATTTGGCCTTGGCGGCCTCGATGTCGCGTCCGGCCGCCTGCACGCGCCAGCGCGCCGCGACCAGGTCCGGGCGCCGGCCGAGCAGGTTGGCGGACAAGTCCGGCGGCACGGCCAGCGCCGCCGGGGTCAGCGGTTGCGGCGGGCGGATGTCCAGGCCGCGGTCCGGACCCTTGCCCAGCAACACCGCCAGCGCCACGCGCGCGGCATCCACCTGGCGCCCGGCGGCGGCCAGTTGCCGCTTCGCCACGGCCACTTCGGCATCGGCGCGCTTGAGCTGGAACTTGCTGTCGATGCCGGCGTCGACGCGCTGTTTGGTGAGCTTGCGCGCGTCGCCGGCCCGTTGCAGCTCCTCCCCGGCGATGTCCTGCTGGCGGAAGGCGTAGCCCAGCCGCGCATAGGCGCGCGCCACGTCCACCGACACCATCAGGCGCGCGGCATGCGCGTCCACGCTGGCGGCATGGGCCGCATCGACGCTGGCTTCCCAGGCGGCGCGCTTGCCGCCCCACAGGTCCAGGTCCCAGTGGAAGCCGAGGTAGCCGTACTTGACCCAGCCGAAATGGCCACCCAGCGGTTCCGGCAGCAGCGTGCCGGGCAGGTGCGCGCCGGAAAGGCTGGCCGACGCCTTCACGCCGGGCTGGCGGCCGGCATCGACCAGGCGCGCGTTGGCCATGGCCGCGCGCGCACGCGCGGCGGCCATGGCGATGTCGGGGTTGTCGGCCAGCGCTTCGGTGACCAGGGCGTCCAGTTGCGGATCGCCCAGCGCCTTCCACCAGTCGCGCGACGGCCAGGCCGCCGCGGTCAACGGCGCGCCGGAAAGGCTGCGCTCGGCATGCAGGCTGCCGGCATCGAGCATGTGGCCGTCGGGCTTGATGCCCCGGCTGCTGGCGCAGGCGCCGAGCAATGCCGCCATGGCGCAAGCGGCGACGAATGGAAATGGTCGCAATCGCATCGATTTCGGGTCCGGTTTCGCGGTCAGGAGGAGGAGCGCAGCGTGGTCAGGACACGCTGCAGGTAATCGATCAGGTGGCGGCGTTCGTCCGCGTCCAGTGCGGCCTGCGCGGCATCCATGACGCGCGCGGAACAACCGCTGAGCTGCCGGCACAGGCGCTTGCCCGGGGCCGTGAGCTCGATGCGCAACGCGCGCCGGTCCTGCGGGTCGGGGCGGCGGCGCAGGTAGCCCTTGTCCTCGAGCTGGTCGAGCAGCCGCGTCAGCGCGCCGCCGTCATGGCCGAGCGAGCGCGCCAGTTCGCCGGCGCTCATCGGTCCCATCAGGTGCAGGCGCTTCAGGGCCTGCACCTGGCTGAAGCGCAGCTCCACGCCGCGCTCGGCCAGCTCCTGCTCGAGCGCCCGCACCAGCTCGGACTTCACCAGTCCGAGCAGGATGCCCAGGCTCTCGGGCGGGCGGTCGCAGGTGGCGGTCGGGGGACACATGGCCGTGTATTCTATTGCCGGACATGTATTTGTCAAGGCAAATATGTCCCATGCACATTCTTCTTCGGCAAATGTTCATGCACGGCATGCGTCCCGGCAATCGCCGCTTGCGGCGGCGTCCAGTTGTGCCAGCTCGTCGCGCAGCATCGCGGCCAGCGCCGGGTCGCGCACGCTGAACAGGTCGAACACGCCCAGCGCGCGCAGCACCGGCAACTGCGCCAGCAGGCGCGACTCGGCCCCGCGGCGCACGGTCTCGGGCGTGGCCGCGTCCAGCATCAATTGCGCGCAGGCGACAAAGGTGGCCAGGGGCGAGGCATCGGATGCCTGCGCGGTGACGGTCGGGAATGCCTGTTTCGCCATGTTCGCCTCCATTGAAACGGCAACGTCGTGCAGCCATGTCCGGTCGCGGCCGGACTTCTTTCACAAGACACACAGGCTAGGCCATGTCATCCTCCGGCCGATAACGCGAACGGGCCAGGATTTGTCGTGAACGCGCCAACCCGAACCATTCCACCGCACTTCGCACAACTGGACAGCCTCGACGGCCCGCCCCTGATCGCCTACGTGGTCAAGGGCGCGGCGGTGACGGGCGAGACCGACTGGCACCACCACCTGCGCGGCCAGTTCATGTACGTGGAAAGCGGCATGGCCTGCGTGCGCACGCGCACAGGCGTGTGGGCCGTCACGCCGCACCACGTCGGCTGGATGCCGCCCGGCGTCGAACACACCATACGCATCATCGAGCCGATCACCGGCTGGGGCGTGTGGGTGGCGCCGAAGGCCACCAGCAAGCTGCCGCCCGAACCGGCCAACCTGCGCGCCAGCGACCTGATGCGCGCACTGGTGCTGCGCGCCGCCGAATGGTCGGACCAGCCCTCCCTCGACGCCGAACAGCAGCGCCTGATGGACGTGCTGATGGACGAAATGTGCCACGCGCGCGAACCGGACAACCCCATCACCGTGCCCATGCCGAGCGACCGTCGCCTGCTGCGCGTGGCCGAAGCCCTGCTGGCCCATCCGGGCGACACCCGCAATCGCGACGAATGGGCCTCTTCGACCGGCCTGTCCACGCGCAGCCTGAGCCGCCGCTTCCGCGAGGAAACCGGCCTGAGCTTCGTGCAATGGCGCCAGCAGGTGCGCCTCGGCCACGCGCTGGAACAACTCGGCCAGGGCGCCCCCGTGGCCCACGTCGCCGACGCGCTGGGCTACGCCAGCGTCAGCGCCTTCGTGGCCATGTTCCGGCGCAGCCTGGGACAGTCGCCGGGGCGCTACCTGAGCTTGGATACCGTGTAACGACCGCGCAGGCGGCGCGCACCGGGCGCGGGAACAACGGCGGCAGCTATTTGGTCACCACGTACCAGTGGTTCTGGATGTCGTGCGCCAGGCGGTGCGTGGTGATCGAACGGAAGCCGGCCTGGCGCAGGTATTCGCGCGCCTTTTCCTCGCCCCACATCGCGCCCAGGCCTTCGCCGCCCTGCGCCAGCGACACGCTCATGCAATGCATGCACGAGATGGTGTACAGGAAGGGGCCGATCGGATGCCCGATGTCCCGCTCCACATGGCCGCTGCCGCTGATGTCCTGCATGAGGTACACGCCGTCGGGTTTCAGGGTGCGGTGGATGCCCTTGAGCACGGCCAGCGGGCGGGCCTGGTCGTGGATGGCGTCGAAGGTGGCCACGAAGTCGAAGGCCTCCGGCTCGGCCTCGGTGTCGAAGTTGCCCAGGTCGACGGCGAGGTACTCGACGTTGCCGAGGCCGGCCCGGGCCGCCTGTTCGCGCGCGTGCAGGATAGCCTCGCGCGACAGGTCCATGCCGACGAAGCGGCTGCGCGGATACAGCCCGGCGAGCCGCGCCAGGATGCGGCCGCGGCCGCAACCGGCGTCCAGCACGCTGATGCCGCCGTCAAGCCGCTCCGCCAGCCCCGGCACCAGCGGCAGGATGTGCGTTTCCAGCGACGACAGCACCGACTGGCCGCTGTCTTCGGCCATCACTTCGTGGAAACGGCGGTACTGCGCGTAGGGCACGCCGCCGCCGTGCCGGAAACACTCGACGATGGCGTCCTCCACGTCGCCCATCACGGCGACGTACTGGGCAAACACCGCCATGTTGTCGGCCACGGCCGCGCGGGTCAGGAACGCGGCGTGTTCGGCCGGCAACGCATAGCGGCCCCCGGCCGGGTCGAAGTCGACCACGCCGCCGGTGACCATCGCCCCGAGCCACTCGCGGACGTAGCGCGCATCCAGCCCCGCCTGCCGCGCGATCGCCTCCGGGGTCGCCGGCGGCATCCCGCTCATCGCGTCGAACAGGCCGGTGCGGTGGCCGACGGACACCATCAGGCACAGGGCGCCGTGGTTGAGCATGGCCAGCAGGTTCCCGGCGAACGCGTCGGCCCTGGCCTGGTCGAAGCGGGACTGCGGGTCTTGCGCGGACATGACGATCCTCCCCGGGTGACGACGCGTGCCCGCCGCTGCCGGAATCCGGCGAACGCGGAACCGCCCGGGCCCGGCATGGCCGGCGCGGGTGGCGGCCCGGATCGGGGGTGCGAAACCGCGGCTCCATGATGTCGACGCTTGCGCCAGGCAGCCACGCAGGAGGATTGCCGCACCCGGACACGAAATGGTGATTCTATGCCGCCCTTTCCGACGGCACACCTGCCGCAGCAACCTTCAGGCCGTGGCCGAGGGCGGCGGCGATCGCGCGTCCGGCCCTTTTACCGGCTTGCGTCGAAGCACCGCGCGCCGTCAGGAAGCGTCCTGCTCGCTGACCATCACGCAATAACCGTCGGGG
The DNA here is from genome assembly GCA_964496295.1 of uncultured Rhodanobacteraceae bacterium. Lineage (GTDB taxonomy): Bacteria > Pseudomonadota > Gammaproteobacteria > Xanthomonadales > Rhodanobacteraceae > Oleiagrimonas. The sequence goes on from CAZBZD010000076.1 coordinate 5,753, forward strand.
TCGCGCAACGCGAACTCCCGGGTCCGCGTGTTCGGGTTCACCTCGGGCCCGGCGTCGAGTGCATCCACCAGCCCCCGCGCCCGCGCCAGGGCCCGGTCGAAATCGTCGACCCGGAAAAACAGCAGCAGGCCGTTGCCGGGCTCCGCGCGCCGCGGGTCCGTCAGCGACGGATGCTCGTGCGCGCCCCAACGGTGCAGGCACAGCAGCACGGTGCCGTCGTCGTCGCGGATCTGCCCGAAATAGTCGTGCGCGGGCGCGCCCGCACGCTGGCCGAACAGCGTTTGATACCACTTGAAGCTGCGCGCCACGTCGGCAACGCCGATGACGGTCCAGGTACGTTTCATCGCCACCTCCGAAAACCGGCGACGCGGCAGGGCGCGGGGCAGGGCGGCGGCGCAAGCTCAGACATACCGCCTCGTCCGCTCCGCGTAGGCCGCGTAGGCCCGGCCGTAATGGCGTTTCAGGAAAGCCTCCTCCCGCAGCACCTGCCGATGGAACAGCCACATGCCGGCCACCGCGTACACCAGCAGGATCGCGTCGGGAAAAATCAGGAACTGCCCGGCCAGGATCGTCCCGAAGGCGACATAGATCGGGTTGCGGCTGTACGCGAACACGCCGTCGGTGACCAGCGCATCGGGCGCATCGGCGTCGATGCCGACGCGGAAACTGCGCCCGAAACTGGCCAGGCTCCACGCAAGCACCGCCAGCCCGGCCAGGCACAACGCCACGCCGAGCCACGCCGCGGCAGGCGCATGGAAAAGGGGCCCCGTGCCGACAGCGGGCCAGCCGAACGCGGCCGCGAAAACCAGATAGAAATAGAACAGGGCAAAGGGCGGGATGAGAAAATCGGACTTGTCCAGCGCGCCGAATTTCATGGCTTCCACGCCCTTGCTCCGCAACACCATGACGCGGGCCAGGACCAGTGCCAGCATCAGCACGAGGGTCAGCGCGGCAAGATACCTCGGCATCGGCATTCTCCGTTCGGCGCGCGGGCGATGCCCGACGCGGAGCCCGCATTCCGCATTCCACGCCGTGGGCGCATGGCTCCAGACGCGCGCGCCGGCATCATTCCTTCACGACTTTCAGGGTGGCCACGTACGCCTGCTCCGACACCGGGTGCCCGACGGCGGGATACGGCTCCAGCGCGACCAGGCTGATGGCGTAGCCCGAACAGCTCGCGGTCGCGGGCCTGGGAAGGGTCAGCGTCAGCGATTGCGACGCGCCGTCCGGCTTCGACACGTCGATCGCCACCGTGGCCTGCCCGGCCTGGATGCACTGCGCGCCGCGCGGACAGCGCGAATCCTCCTTCACCGCCCGGAACGCCAGCGTCAGCCCCGTGTCCTCGATCGTGACCCGCTGCGACACGGCGAGCTTGAGCGTCCCGTCCGCTGCCGGCGACGCGGGGGTCCAGGCACAGCCGGCGATGCAACAACTCGCGATCACGGCCAGTGTTCTCATGATGTCCTCCCGGGCAGGGCGGTCGAGTCACGTGCAGAGTGGCACTTCCGGGCCCCCGGCTCAACCCGTCGCGCGCGGCCCGTCCGGCACCGGTTCACGAAGCCGTTCGCCGTCAGGACTTCCTGCGCTTGCCCGGCACGAACCAGCCGAACAGGCAGAACTCGACGACCATGCGCAGGATGCTTGCCGCGCCCGGCCAGTGGTACTGCGCATCCGGCTCGGGCCGGACCAGCGGCGCCAGGGCCTCGTTTGCCGCGGCCACTTCGGCCTCCGGAACCATGATGCGACGCGCGTTGCAGGCCGCGATCTGCGGGCCCGGATACAGGGAACCGAAGCCACCGCCCTGGACGAAAAAATGCACGCCTTGCGCCTCGAGCGCACACAGCATCACCGACAATTCCGACTCCGACTGCGGCCTGGCCACGACGACGAGGCTCACGAAATCTGCCGTCCGGACCGGGCATCGGAGCGGGCACGGCGCCTTTGCGGACCCCGAGCCGAGGCGCGCCGCCAGCAAACCGCAAACGAAGCGACCAGCATGCCGGCCCATGCCGAAAATTCCGCAATCAGAAACAGGCTTCCACGCGACGCACCGTACAACAGGCCTGCCCCGAAACCGGCAAGGCCGATAACGAACGCAAGAACCACCACGAGCTGCCATTCGCCACGTGACCAGGACGCGCCGCGCCGGGCTTTCGCCAACGACCTGCGCCCGCTGCCTTCCCCTTCGAGCAGCGCGGCCGCCACGGCCGAAGCCTGTTTCCTCCTGTCCATGCATGCCTCCTGTCGGGCTTGCCGGGCATCATGCCGGCCCGGACGAGTCTTCAGCCAGTGTACCGGAACGCCATGCCGCCGATGCCGAACCGCACCAGTCAGGTCAAGTGCCTGCCGCGAGTGACCACGAGCGGGAACAGGCCGGAAACCGACGAAGGTGGTGGCACCGAAAAGCCATGAAAGATTGCCGCAACGAAAGAGCCGGCCGAAAATATACCGTTCGCCGAGGGCGGAATGGGCGACGCCGCGCGCCACCGCCAGACATGCCGCAAGGCCGGGGAGCGTTGCCGTGGTCTCCGACACTCGAATTCAGCGGCGCACAAGTTCCTTTCGTGCGTCCGCATGGACGACCGATCAGGTGTGGTGCCTGTTGGTACCAACCTTTGCGGGGATGATTGTCGCACCTGTCAGAACATAGCCACGGGGCAAATGCCGCGTTGATCTCAACACCGTGAATGTGCCGGAAACATCCGCATGGATACGCGTTGTCGTCGCGGCGGCACACAGCTTGCTCCGGGAGGACAGCCACACCGTCACCTTCTTGGAATGACTGGCAACACCGGGGACCAGCAACGTGCACTTGCCGCCTCCGGCAAGAACCTCTCCCGAGGTGTGCACCAGGCGATCATTATAAAAAAGCGGGTGCCGGACCATTCGGGAGGCCGCAACATTCGAACCAGAATCGAGCCAGAGCGCGACACCTGCCCCGAGGAGCAACAGAAACGCGCACAAGCAAAAGACGACAGTCGCGGGGTAAATCCACAACCTACCGGTTGCCGCCAACCTCTCTTTCCATGGCGCAACGGCAAAACCCGGCGCGCAAAGGCAGAACGCAATCCCGACACAAACGCCGAACAGACGGTACATGTGCAAATTCGACACAACCAGGAACGCGCCCGCACCAAGAAAATACAAACCGATGACGAGGCCTGCGCGTCGCGAAATCTTTTCCCTTCTCCTGCCATCAACATACATTGCAGTACCTGCCATAAGGAACAAGCATGGGTGACTTGTCACGGTACGACTGCACGTCCATCACCGATGCACTCAAGCACCGATCCCGGAAGAGGTTGCATTGCCGAACACCAGATCAGGCTTCCAGAATGACCAATAATTGTGCACTTCAAACTTGATGCTACGC
>CAZBZD010000077.1:0-8766 GCA_964496295.1 uncultured Rhodanobacteraceae bacterium
GCGAGATCGACGAGCTGATCGGCGCGGTCGAGCGCAAGGGCTACACCCTGGTGCCGACGGCAATGTACTGGAAGGCCAACCACGTCAAGGTCGAGATCGGCCTGGCGCGCGGCAAGCAGGCCCACGACAAGCGCGCCGCCCAGAAGGAGCGCGACTGGAACCGCGAGAAGCAGCGCGTCATGCGGGCACACAACCCTTCGGCGTAGGTCGGGCACTGCCCGACGTTCGACCTCCAAGTTTCCGGGAGGTTGATGTCGGGCAGTGCCCGACCTACATGAACGGACCACGGTCGACCTTGATGTATGCACGGACGATCACATATATAATGAACATGCCAATCGTTTCCCCGGGGGTGTTTCTGGCTTCGACGGGGGTAGTGCGATGGCTTGGTGCATGCCGAGGGGGCAGCTTTCCTCGTTAATCCAGCCGCAAAACTCATAATTGCCAACGACAGCAATTACGCTCTGGCCGCTTAAGGCCTAGCCCCGAACCCACTTGTGCTCGTGCTCGTCGGTGTAGGGTCATTATCACGGGATCGCCGGACCGCTGCCGCCTGTCGGCATACGGCTAAATCAAGCAGGCTGGTTTCCGGGTGCGCTTTGCCGACCGTGCTGCCCGGGAACGAGATCCAACGGTAGGCTAAGCATGTAGTACCGGGCGTCAAACGCCTTCGGACGCGGGTTCGAATCCCGCCACCTCCACCAACAGCAAGGCCCCGACCCTCCCGGTCGGGGCTTTTTTCCGGGTGAGCGGGTTGCGTCGCGACAGGCACCTGCCCCTGCCCCGCCATCGCGACGGAAGCCGCTCCCGTGCAATGGTCAGGAGGGGCGACTGCCCTCAGGGCGCGTCCTGCAATTGCTGCTGGATGGTTTCCAGTTCGTAGCCGCTGGTCTCGACGCCGCCACGCCACAGCATCGTGCCGGCGGCCAGCATGGGCACGGCGATCACCACGGCGGAGACGAGGAAGCTGTCGAACAGGCCGGCCACGCCCAGCACCGCGCCCAGGATGCCGCCGGCCTTGGAACCGGCGGCGATCAGGCCCGAGCCGGTGCCGCGCAGATGGACGGGATAGATTTCCGCCGCGTACGGGATCATGGTCGCGATGACGCCGCTGATGGCGACCAGCAACAGCACCGTGGCCGCGATCGTCGTCGCCTGCGCGTGCCACCGGCCCACCTCGATCGCCGCGAAGGCGAACAGCGCCAGCACCGTCAGGCCCACGAACAGCACCAGCGACTTGAAACTGCTCCAGCGCTGGTACAGCCACACCACCACGGCAATTCCCGGGATCGCCAGCAGCGCCGATTGCGCCATCAACTGGCTGGCCGCGTACGCATCCACCCCGAGCTTGCGCAGGTTGGCCGGCAACCACAGCACGAAGCCGAAATTGACCAGCCCCCAGGCCAGGCCGCACATCATCAGCGCCAGCGTGATGCGCGCATGCCGGCCACGCAGCATGTCGCGCAGGCCGGCGCGCGGCTGGTGGATTTCCATGACCGGCGCAACTTCGCTGCCGGCCGTTTCGACCAGGGCATCGTGCGTGCCGCCGGCAAAACGTGCCAGCACGGCGCGGGCGCGGTCGGGCATGCCGGCCTTGGCGAGAAAGCGCGGCGATTCGGGAATGTAGCGGTTGAGCAGCACCAGCAAGGCGCCGGTCGGCAGGTTGAGCAGCCACAGCGCGCGCCAGCTGAACAGCGGTTCCAGCAACGCCGCCGCGCCCGATGCCGCCAGGTAGCCGGCCGACGTCCCTGCCCCGCCCAGCGCCACCAGCAGCCAGCCGCGATGCTTCGCCGGCACGGTTTCGGCCATCAGCGTGAACGCGATCGGCAGCATGCCGCCGGCCGCCGCACCCATCATGAAACACATCACGAGGTTCCAGCGGAACGACGGCATCGTGCCGCAGATCGCCGTGCCCATGAAAAGCAGCGCCGACAGCAGGATCGCCGCGCGCCGCCCGAACACGTCGGCCAGGCGTCCCCATGCCAGCGAGCCGAGCGCGGTGCCGATCAGCGCGGACAGCGCCAGGTAGCCCGCCTGCGACATGCCGATGCCGTACTCGCGCGCCATGCCCGGCATCACGAAGGCGATCGAGGCCGGCTTCATCACGTCGATGGTCAGCGCCACCGCCAGCACGACCACCAGCTTCCAGTGCTCGCGATGGAGCGGCACGTTGTCGGCCACGTGCCAGTGCAGGCTTTCGCCGGCGCGCGTGGTCATGCGCACCTGGTCGAAACGCGGCAACAGGCCGTAGCCGGACAGCAGCGCGCCGCCGACGATCAGCGCCATGCCGACCAGCATGTCCGTGCCCATCGGCATGCCGGCCATGTGGAAGTGCATCGGCGCGGCCATGATGAACATCGGCAGGTGCAGGCACACGCCCGCGGCCACCGCCAGGCAGCCGAGCCAGAACGCCAGCGGGTGGTGGAAGGTCACGCCGTCGATGCGTGCGTGCGCGGCGCGCTTCAACGCCGGCCGCCGAAAATGCCCCCGAGCACGCCGCGCAGGATCTGCCGGCCCAGGCGGCTGCCCACGGTGCGCGCCAGTTGCTTGCCCATGGACTCGAGCATGCCCTGGCGGCGCTTGGTGCCGAACAGGGCATCGTGCATCACGTCGCCGAATCCCCGGCCGTCATCTTCTTCGGCCGCTTTGCGGGCGGCTTTTTCGGGCTCGTCCGCGGCCTTCTCGTCGACCTTTTTCGCCAGCATCTCGGCGGCCGATTCGCGATCGACCGCGGTGTCGTATCTGGCGCCCACGGGCGAGCGCGAGCGCACCGCGTCGCGCTCGGCGCCGGTGATCGCACCCAGGCGGCAGGTCGGCGTGGTCACCAGCACTTTCTGGACCGGACTGGGCACGCCCTTGTCGCGCAGCGTCGAGGCCAGCGCCTCGCCGACGCCCAGGGTGCCGATGACCCTGGCGACATCGAGGTCCGGATTGGGCGCGAAGGTTTCGGCGGCGGCCCTGACCGCCTTCTGGTCACGCGGGGTGAAGGCATGCAGCGCGTGCTGGATGCGGTTGCCGAGCTGGCCGAGCACCTCGCCCGGCACGTCGTCGGGATTCTGCGAGCAGAAATACACGCCCACGCCCTTGGAACGGATCAGGCGCACGACCTGCTCGACGCGCTGCCGCAGCGCCGCCGGGCAGTCGTCGAACAGCAGGTGCGCCTCGTCGAAAAAGAACACCAGCTTCGGCTGGTCCAGGTCGCCCACTTCGGGCAGCTTTTCGAACAGCTCGGACAGCAGCCACAGCAGGAAGGTGGAATACAGCCTGGGCTTGAGCACCAGCTTGTCGGCGGCCAGCACGTTGATGATGCCGCGACCGGACATGTCCTGGCGCATGAAGTCGGCCAGGTCCAGCGCCGGCTCGCCGAAGAAACGCTTGCCGCCCTGCGCGTCCAGTTCGAGCAGCGCGCGCTGCACGGCGCCGATGCTGGACTTGCTGACCAGGCCGTAGTGCGTGGACACCTCCTTGCTGTTGTCGGCCACGAAGCCGAGCAAGGCGTGCAGGTCTTCCAGGTCGAGCAGCAGCCAGCCGTTGTCGTCGGCCAGCTTGAACACGATCTGCAGCACGCCTTCCTGGGTGTCGTTGAGGTCGAGCACGCGCGCCAGCAGCACCGGTCCCATTTCCGAAACCGTGGTGCGCACCGGCGAGCCGAGCTTGCCGTACAGGTCCCAGAACACCACCGGGTTGGCGGCCGGCCGCCAGGCGTCCGCGATGCCGAGCTTGTCCAGGCGTGCCTTCAGCTTGTCCGAGGGCGGCGATGTCGCGGCCTGCGACAGGCCGGCCAGGTCGCCCTTCACGTCGGCCAGGAACACCGGCACGCCCCGTTTCGAAAAGCCTTCGGCCAGCACCATCAGGCTGACCGACTTGCCGGTGCCGGTGGCGCCCGCGATCATGCCGTGGCGATTGCCGAAATGCGGGTCCAGCGCCACGCTGGTGGCGTCGTTCTTGCCGATCAGGATCTCGTTCATGAGCAGGCGTCCTCGGGTGTGCCCGGATTGTAGCCACATCCCGGCGACTTGGGCGAGGCACGCCGGCGGTTACAGGAAATCCAGCAGCAGGCGCGCCACCTCCCGTGCCTGCCGGACGTGCAAATGGTGCGGACCGGCGAGATGCTCGACACGAATGCCTGCGACGCTTGCCGCACGGGCTGCCATCAATGTCTCCGGCAAACAGGACGTCGCGGGTTCGGCGAGCAGGAGCAAGGTGGGTGCTTCGATGCCCGCCAGCAGACGTGTCATCTGCGCGTCGTCGATGCGTACCGGCGTGGCCAGGCGCAGGCGCGCGTCGCTGCGCCACGCAAAGCCGCCGTCGACTTCGCGCAGGTTGCGTTCGACGATCGGCCGCGCCTCGTCGGCATCCAGCCCGCCGGCCGCCACGCGCGCCGCGACGGCGGCATCGACGGTCGGGAACACGCGCGCCGCGCGGGACGGCCGCTTGCGCTGCGCGTGCGCCTTCCGCCAGCGCGAAAGGGTATTCGAGCCATCGTCGCCCAGGGGCCCGAGGCCTTCGACCAGCATCAGGCGATCGACGCGCTCCGGCACGGCCGCCGCGACCAGCGAAGCGATGCCCGCGCCCAGCGAATGGCCGAGCAGATCGAAACGCTCCAGGCCCAGCGCATCGGCGAAGTCCAGCACGTGGTCGACCTGGTCGACGACGTGGTAGCGGCGCGCGGATGACGCCAGGTGCGCGGAACGACCGTGGCCCGGCAGGTCCAGCGCGATCACGCGACGTTTTTGCGCCAGCCATGGCGCCAGTCGCGCGAAACCGGCGGCGTTGTCGAGCCAGCCGTGCAGGGCCAGCAAGGGCGGTGCATCGGCATCGCCCCATGGCATGGCGGCCAGTTCACCGAGGGGAGTGGTTGCGCGGATGTCCATGGAGGATGCGCTCCTGACAGGCATCCCGGAATATTACCCGGCATCAAGGTTTCTTGTGCAAGCTATTGATGATTGGCGGATTTTCCAGGCGCCTTTCAGGACACGACGCGCGGATGCACGGGCTTGACACAAGGTAAACAGATGTTTACTTTATTGAACATGCATTCACACCTCGACGATCGAACGTCCCGCGCCGTCATCCGCGACGAGGCGTTGCGGCTGTTTGCCGAACACGGCGCCGACGCCGTCACCGTGCGCCGGATCGCCGCCGCCGCCGACGTCTCGCCCGCGCTGGTGATCCGCCATTACGGCTCCAAGGACGGCCTGCGCGAGGCCGTCGACGTGCACGTGCTCAAGACGCTCGCCACCATGATGGACGAGGTGACCCGCAGCACCGGCATGCCGATCGCCTCGCAGGTCGATGCGCTGCGCCACCTGCCCGCCGACTCGCCGATCCTGCGCTATCTGGCACGCCTGTTCGTCGAGGGCGGCTGCACGGCCGGCACGCTTTTCCACCGCATCCTGGACATCAGCCAGGCCGCGCTGGAAGCCATGGCGGAAGAAGGCACGGCCTCGCCCGGCGCCGACATCCGCACCCGCGCCGCCTTTCTCGGCATCAACGACCTGGCCGTGCTGCTGTTCCGCGACCTGCTCACCGACTGGCTCGGCGTCGACCCGCTTTCGCCCGAAGGCCTGCAGCGCTGGTTCACCGAAGCCAGCAGCATCTACGAGGGCGGGCTGCGCGGCCCGCTGCTTCCCGCGCACGACTGACCCTGGCACCTGCCACCCATCAACAAGGAACCGATTGCCATGCAGAACCGCAACGTGCTGATCTCCGGCGCGGGCATCGCCGGCCCCGCGCTGGCGTACTGGCTGCTGCGCCGCGGTTTCAGGCCGACCCTGGTCGAACGCGCGCCGGCGCCGCGCGGTGGTGGCTACATGATCGACGTCTGGGGCACCGGCTGGGAAGCGGTCAAGCGCATGGGGCTGGCCGAACGCGTGCGCCGCGACGGCTATCTCATGGAAGGACTCAGCGTGGTCAACCGCAAAGGCCGGCAGGTCGCGCACCTGGACAGCCTGCGCTATGCCGAGGCGATGAACCGCGGCGAGGCCGACGGCTATTTCGTCAGCCTGCTGCGCGGCGACCTGGCGCAGGCCATCTACGCGCTCGTCGACGGGCAGGTCGAGGCCATCTTCGACGATGCCATCGCCTCCATCGAGCAGGATGCCGATGGCGTGGATGTCGTCTTCGAGCATGCCTCGCCACGCCGCTTCGACCTGGTGATCGGTGCCGACGGCCTGCACTCGCGCGTGCGCGAACTGGCGTTCGGCGAAGAATCGGCCTTCGTGCATCCGCTGGGCTACGGCACCGCGTCGTTCACCATCGCCGACTATCCGCACCGTCACGAAACGCGCTACGTGAGCTACAACGTGCCGGGGCGCCAGGTCACGCGTTACGCGTTGCGCGGCAACCGCAGCGCGTTCCTTTTCGTCTTCGTCGATCGCGACGGACGACTCGCCGCCCCGGCCGCCCGGCACGACGCGCGCGGGACGCTCGACAAGCTGTACCGCGACGCCGGCTGGGAGTGCACGGACATCCTCGACGCCATGCGGCACTGCGACGACCTGTACTTCGACGCGGTCTGCCAGACCCGCATGGCGTCATGGCACGATGGCCGCGTCGCCCTGCTCGGCGACGCCTGCTTCTGCCCTTCCCTGCTGGCCGGCGAAGGTTCGGCCTTCGCCATGCTCGGCGCGTACGTGCTGGCCGGCGAACTGCAACTGGCCGATGGCGATCCCGGCGTCGCCTTCGCGCGCTATCAGCAGCGCCTGGCCGCCTTCATGCAGCGCAAGCAACGCAGCGCGAAACGCTACGGCCAGTGGTTCGCGCCGGCCACGCGCCCGGGCGTGTCGATGCGCAACCTGGTGACCACGCTGGCCAACACGCCGCCGCTGACCAGCTGGATCATGCACAGCCTGATCCGCGACCAGTTCGATTTTCCGGATTACCCGGACACCGCTTGACGCACCGCGGACGCATCGCAACACTGGCCATGTTCCTTGGCCATGTCGGGACATGTTCATGCGCTACCGAATCGCCTTCGCCGTTTCCGCCACGCTGGCACTGGCCGCTTGCGGCAATGCCGGTCAGCCGTCGCAGGAAGCCGCCACGCCGTCGACCGTCGCCTCGACGCCCGCACCCGCCGCCGATGTTCCGCCGGCCGGCACCGAGCGCTTCCGCAACGTGCGCCTCGGGTTCCGCATCGACTATCCGCAAGGCATGGCTTCCAGCGTCCGCTTCGACAGCAAGTACCTGGCCAGCGACAACTGGAAGACCTACGCGGCGGAGGGCTCGTCCGGCGCGCCGGTGCTGATGCTCACCCTGCCCGGCTCCGACGACGTGACCGCGGGCGAACTGCGCATCGGCATCAGCAGCGACAAGAACGAAGTCGCGCAGTGCGACACGCCACCCGGCAACGCGGACAAGGACAGCATCGGCAAGACCACCATCAACGGCACCACCTTCGCCAGCTTCCACGCCGCCGATGCGGGCATGAGCCATTACCTCAAGGTGCACGGTTACCGCGTCGTGCACGGCCATTACTGCTACGCCATCGACCTGCTGGTGACCGGCACCAACCCGAAGGTGTACGACCCGCCGCGCAAGCCGCCTTTCAGCAACGAGGAAGCATTCAAGCAGTTGCACGAGGCGTTGCAGGGATTCCGTTTCACGCGTTGATATCCCGCGATCATGACGCGTGATGGCGGGCAGTGCCCGCCCTACATGGACACCCGATTTCGTAGGGCGGGCACTGCCCGCCGCAACACGTCACGACGCGGCCAACGCCTCCACGACGCAACGATAACGCGCAGCAATGCGCTCTTCGTCAACGTGGTGGAAATCATGCACCACTTCGCGACCCGCCACGTACACGTCGCGCACCAGCGGCGTGTTGCCGGCAAACAGGAAGCTGTCGAGAAGGCTGCGTTCGTCGCGCGCGGCCAGTAGCGGCGACGCCATATCCAGGTGCAGGCGATCCTCCGCCACGGCATCCGGTGACAAACCCGCCGCGCGCAGGCCACCGGCAACCGCCAGCGGCCACAGGGTTTCGCCCACGCTGTCGCCCGCTTCGCGTGCCGCCACCGAACGCCGATGCGTGACCAGCCGCTGGCCGTATTCCAGCCAGCGCAGTTCTTCCACCGGCGACACGGAAATGTGCGAGTCCGAACCGATGCCCAGCGCGCCATCGGCATCGAGATAATCGACCAGCGGAAACAAGCCGTCGCCGAGGCTCGCCTCGGTGGTCGGACACAGACCGGCCACGGCGCCGCTTTGCGCCATGCGCCGGGTCTCGTCGGGCGTCATGTGCGTGGCGTGCACCAGGCACCAGCGCGCGTCCACCGGCAGGTTGCCGAGCAACCACTCGACCGGCCGCGCGCCGCGCGTTGCCACGCAGGCGTCCACTTCGGTGGTCTGTTCGGCGATGTGGATGTGGATCGGGCCATCCTCGACCAGGCCGCTGTCGAGCACGGCTTGCAGGGCGTCGGGCGGCACCGCGCGCAGGGAATGGAAGGCCACGCCCGTGCGCCGTCGCGCGGTCTGCTTGCCGCGCAGGTTCGCAAGCAGCTCCAGATAGGCGTCCAGCGTGTGACCGAAGCGGCGCTGGCGTGCATCCAGTTCGCGACCGTCGAAGCCGCCGGTCATGTACAGCACCGGCAACAGGGTCAGGCCGATGCCCGCTTCCTCGGCCGCCGCGATGATGGCCTCGCTCATTGCCGCCGGATCGGCATAGGGCGTGCCGTCGGGCTGGTGATGCAGGTAATGGAACTCGCACACATGCGTGTAACCGGCCTTGAGCATTTCCACGTACAACTGCGCGGCGATGGCCTG
>CAZBZD010000078.1:0-8507 GCA_964496295.1 uncultured Rhodanobacteraceae bacterium
TATTCGCACAAGGAAATCTTCCTGCGCGAGCTGGTTTCCAATGCCTCCGACGCCTGCGACAAGCTGCGCTTCGAGGCCATCGAGCATCCCGAGCTGCTGGCCGGCGATGCCGATTTCCGCATCGACGTGAGCTGCGACGCCGACGCGCGCACCGTGACCGTGACCGACAACGGCATCGGCATGAGCCGCGAGGAGATCGTCGCCAACATCGGCACCATCGCCAGCTCCGGCACGCGCCGCTTCCTGGAGGCGATGAGCGGCGAGGCGAAGGCCGACGCGCGCCTGATCGGCCAGTTCGGCGTGGGCTTCTATTCGGCCTTCGTGGTGGCCGACAAGGTCACGGTGGAAAGCCGCCGCGCCGGCGCCGACGCCTCCGAGGGCGTGAAGTGGGAAAGCGACGGGCAGGGCGAGTATTCGCTGGAAACCGTCGAGCGCGCATCGCGCGGCACCACCGTCACCCTGCACCTGAAGGCCGACGAGGACGAGTTCCTCAAGGCCTGGCAATTGCGCCAGCTCATCGGCAAGTACTCCGACCACGTCGCCTTCCCGATCCGCATGCCGAAGGAAGAAGACGGCAAGCCGACCGGCGAGTGGGAAGTGGTCAACGATGCCTCGGCGCTGTGGACCCGGCCCAAGAGCGAGATCGGCGACGACGACTACAAGGCCTTCTACAAGTCGATGGGCCACGATTTCAACGACCCGCTGGCCTGGGCGCACAACCGCGTCGAGGGCAACCAGAGCTTCACCACGCTGCTGTACATCCCCGCGCAACCGCCGTTCGACCTGATGATGGGCGCGCGCGACGAGCGCAAGGGGCTCAAGCTCTACATCAAGCGCGTGTTCGTGATGGACGCGGCCGAGGATCTGCTGCCCAACTACCTGCGTTTCGTGCGCGGCGTGGTCGATGCCGACGACCTGCCGCTCAACGTCAGCCGCGAGATCCTGCAGCAGAACCGCCAGGTCGACCGCATCCGGGCCTCGTGCGTGAAGCGCGTGCTGGACCTGATCGAAAAGCTGGCCAAGGACGAGCCGGAAAAATTCGCCACCTTCCGCAAGGCCTTCGGCAACACGCTCAAGGAGGGCATCGTCGAGGACCCGGCCCACCGCGAGCGCATCGCCAGGCTGCTGCGCTTTGCCTCGACCAAGGGCGAGGGCGCGGAAAAGGACGTGTCGCTGGACGACTACATCGGCCGCATGCAGGCCGACCAGACCGACATCTGGTACGTCACCGCCGACAGCTACAAGGCCGCCGCCGGCAGCCCGCAACTGGAGGCGTTCAAGGCCAGGGATGTCGAAGTGCTGCTGATGAGCGACCGCATCGACGAGTGGATGCTCGGCTACCTCGACGAATACCGGGGCAAGCCGCTGAAAAACGTCACCAAGGGCGAGCTGCCGCTGAGCGAAACCGACAGGAAGCAGCAGGAAGAAGCCGGCAAGGCGGCCGAGCCGCTGGTCAACAGGATCAAGGAGCTGCTCGGCGACAGGGTCGAGGACGTGAAGGTGTCGGCGCGCCTGACCGATTCGCCGTCCTGCCTGGTGCTGTCCGAGCACGAGATGGCTCCGCACCTGGCCGCATTGCTGCGCGAAGCCGGCCAGCCCGTGCCGGAAAGCAAGCCGACGCTGGAAATCAATCCGCGGCACCCGCTGGTCCAGCGCGTGGAAAGCACGGACGACGCCGACACCGCGCGCGACATCGCCGAGCTGCTGCTGGACCAGGCCAACATCACCGCCGGCGCCCCGCTGGCCGACCCGGCCGCCTTCGTGCAGCGCATGAACCGCCTGCTGCAGGCATGACCTGATCGCCGTTGGCAGGACCTGTCTTGCGGGGGCGGCGCGCATAATGGACGACCCGCTCCGCCGGTACCGGCGGGGCGGGCATCGGCAATTTTTCGAGGAACCGTCCCGCGTGCTGGCACTGGCCATCTTCATCGTCACCCTGGTGCTGGTCGTCCGGCAGCCGAAAGGCCTCGGCATCGGCTGGAGCGCGCTGGGCGGGGCAGTGCTGGCGCTGGCCACCGGCGTGGTCGACCTGGCCGACGTGGCGGTGGTGTGGCACATCGTGTGGGACGCCACGTTCACCTTCGTGGCGCTCATCGTGATGTCGCTGATCCTCGACCAGGCCGGCCTGTTCGCCTGGGCCGCGCTGCACGTCGCGCGCTGGGGCGGCGGTCGCGGGCACTGGCTGTTCGTGCTGGTGGTCCTGCTCGGCGCGGCGATGTCGGCCTTTTTCGCCAACGACGGCGCGGCGCTGCTGCTGACGCCGATCGTGCTGGCGATCCTGCTGCGCCTGCGTTTCCCGGCCACGGCGGCGCTGGCCTTCGTGATCGCCACGGGCTTCATCGCCGATGCGGCCAGCCTGCCGCTGGTGACATCCAACCTGGTCAACATCGTCAGCGCCAATTATTTCGACGTGTCCTTCGGTCGGTTCGCCGCCGTCATGATCCCGGTCGACCTGGTGTCGATCGCGACCACGCTGGGCGTGCTCTGGCTGGCCTTCCGGCGCGCGATACCGCGCCGCCATGCGGTGGACGCGCTCGATCCGCCGCGCGATGCCGTCGTCGACCCGCTGGTGTTCCGGGCCGCGTTTCCCGTGCTGGCCATCTGGATCGTGGCCTGCTTCGTGCTGGCGCCCCTGCAGGTGCCGTTTTCGATCGCCACCGTCGGCTGCGCGGCGGTGCTGGCGGGCATCGCCGGCCGCTGCTGGCGGCGCGGCAGGGGCGCCGTGGTGTCGCTGCGCGCCGTGGTGCGGCATGCGCCGTGGCAGGTCGTGCTGTTTTCGCTGGGCATGTACGTGGTGGTGTACGGACTCGGGCAGGCCGGCCTGACGCGTCATGCCGCGCACCTGCTGGAGATTCTCGGCCGCCAGGGCAACCTGGTGGCCACGGTCGGCACGGGCCTGCTGTCGGCGGCGGCCGCGTCGGTGATGAACAACATGCCCTCGACGCTGGTCGGGGCACTGGCCATCCAGCACGCGCACGTGCCGGCGCTGACGCGCGAACTGATGGTGTTCGCCAGCGTGGTCGGCAACGACCTGGGGCCCAAGCTGACGCCGATCGGCAGCCTGGCCACGCTGCTGTGGCTGCACGTGCTCGCCGGCAAGGGCCACCGCATCGGCTGGGGGCAGTACATGAAGATCGGCCTGTTGCTGACGCCGCCGGTGCTGCTGGCCACCTTGCTGATGCTGGCGTGGTGGCTGCCGGCGGCCGGGCTTTCCTGAGGCGGCCTCGCGCGCCGGCACACGGCCGTGGCATAGTGGGGCAGGGTGATTCAGGGGGCGGCACATGGCATCCGATCGACAGGCGGCCGGCGCGCGCGGATACGACTACGTCATCGTCGGCGGCGGCTCGGCCGGCTGCGTGCTCGCCGCACGTTTGAGCGAGGATCCGCGCGTGCGCGTGTGCCTGCTCGAGGCCGGCCCGGCCGACGACAGCGTGTTCGTGCGCGTGCCGCTCGGCGTCATCGCCATGATGCGCAGCCGCCGGCGCAACTGGCGGTTGGCGACCGAGCCCGAACCGCACCTGGGCGGGCGCCGCCTGTTCTGGCCGCGCGGGCGCACGCTCGGCGGTTCCAGCGCCATCAACGCGATGTGCGTCACGCGCGGGCATCGGTCCGACTACGACCACTGGGCCGAACTGGGCAACGACGGCTGGGGCTACGACGAGGTGTTGCCGTACTTCCGCCGCTTCGAGAACCGCGAGCGCGGAGCCGACGCGTTCCATGGCACCGGCGGCCCCTGCAACGTCGCCGAGCTGCGCGATCCGAATGTCCTGAGCCGGATTTTCGTGCGCGCGGCGGCCGAGACGGGCCTGCCGCGCAACGACGATTTCAACGGCATCCGCCAGGAGGGCGCCGGGCTCTACGAAGTCTCGCAGATCGGCGGCGAGCGCTGCAGCAACGCCCGCGCCTTCCTGCGCACGCCGGGACCGGACGGGCGGATGCCGGAGCAGCGGCCCAACCTCGACATCCTGGTCGAGGCGCACGCCACGCGCATCCTGTTCGAGGGGCGGCGCGCCACCGGCGTCGCCTGCCGCCATCGCGGCCGGGACATCGAGGTCCGCGCCGCTCGCGAGGTGCTGCTGTGCGGCGGCGCCGTGCATTCACCGCAACTGCTGCTGCTGTCCGGCGTGGGTCCCGGCCCGGAACTGGCGCGCCACGGGATCCGCCGGGTGCACGAGCTGCCCGGCGTCGGCAAGAACCTGCAGGACCACGTCGACGTGCTCGTGGTGCACAAGGCCACCTGCCGCGCGGGGCTGTCGCTGGGCCCGCTGTTCCTGGGCCGGGCCGTGGCCGGGCTGGTGGACTACGTGCGCCGTCGCCGCGGCTTCCTGACCGGCAACGCGGCCGAGGCCGGCGGGTTCGCGCGCACCGACCCGGGCCTGGAACGGCCGGACATCCAGTACCACTTCCTGCCCGTGATCCAGGAACGCCACGGCCTGGCGCTGCGGCGGTCCATGGGCTTCGGTTTTTCCCTGCATGTCTGCGTGCTGCGGCCGCGCAGCCGCGGCGAGGTCGGCCTGCACGGCGCCGACCCGTTCGCCGCGCCGCGCATCCGGCCCAATTATTTCGATGACGAGGCGGACATGCGGACCATGATCGCCGGCGTGCGTGCCGCGCGGGCCATCCTTGCCGCGCCGGCGTTCGATCCGTATCGCGGCAAGGAGATCTTTCCCGGCGAACCGGTCCGCAGCGATGCGGACATCGAGCGTTTCGTCCGCGCGCGCTGCGAGACCATCTACCATCCCGCGGGCACATGCAAGATGGGCGTCGACGCGGCGGCCGTGGTCGATCCCCGGTTGCGGGTGCACGGCCTGGACGGCCTGCGCGTGGTGGATGCCTCGGTCATGCCCACCCTGGTCGGCGGCAATACCAACACGCCCGTGACCATGATCGCCGAAAAGGCCGCCGACATGATCCGCAATCACGCCCCGCCCATGTAGAAGCCTGCCCTGCAGGCGATGGCGGGATTGTTCGGCAGCCTCCGCCGGCAGGTGTCAACGGATCGCGGCCAGGGCCTGCGGCGACAACAGCAGCTCCGGATTGATCCGGGTGCCGTTGAGCGTGACGGTCCAGTGCAGGTCCGCGCCGGTGGTGCGGCCGGTGGCGCCGACTTCGGCGATGGGCTCGCCGCGTTCCACGTGCTCGCCCTTTCTGACCGTGATCTTGCTCAGGTGCACGTACACGCTTACCAGTCCCTGGCCGTGGTCGATGATGACGGTGCGTCCGTTGAAGAAGAAGTCGCCGACCGCGGCCACGACACCGGCCGCCGGTGCGCGCACGGGGGTTCCGGCGGGCGCGGCGATGTCGATGCCCGAGTGCGGCGAGCGCGGTTTGCCGTTGAGGATGCGCTTGACGCCGAACGGACTGGTTTCGGGGCCTTTCACCGGCAGCGCGAAGGGCAGCCTGGCGTAAAGCGTCGGCGTCCAGCGGGCGTAGATGCCGTCGATCAGCTTGCGCTCGCGCTTCACGCGCGCCAGGTCCGCCTTCGACAGCGTCACCAGTCCCTTGTCCTTGATGGTCAGTCGCTGCACGGCGTAATGCTTGCCGGTCACGTCGAAACTCACGGCCTGCTCGTGTCCGTCCAGCGTGGTCACGAGCTGCTGTTCGCCCGTGGGCGTGTCCAGCGGAATGCCGACGATGGCGTAGTGCAGGCCGTCGTGCTCGAGCACCATCACGCGGTGGCCTTCGTAGCGCGCCGAGGTGATCGGCGGCGGCAACGGCACCACGGCGATGCCGCCCGGCACGGCATCCGCCTTCGGCAGGGTGGCGCCCCGGGCCGGCAAGGCGAGGGCAAGGGCAAGCAGCAGCAACGCCGTGCGTGGCATGCATCATCTCCGTGCGGGTGGACCAGGCAACAGAGTTGCCGATGCCGGCGTGGATGACAACCCGGTTGTCCGGCGATCCCCGCCCGTCGCCTGCAGGGCAGGTTCCTGCGCCGGGATGTCGGCGAGGAATTGCACCACGCGGTCCAGCACGGCCTGCGTGCGGGAGCGATGCGGAAAGTGCCCGCAATCGTCGAGGATCAACATCTCGGCGTGGCCCGCGACGCCGGTCGCGATGCGTTCCGGAAAGGCGGTCGACCCGTATTCGTCCCTGTCGCCGTGGATGGCCAGCACCGGGCAGGTGACGTGCGGCAGATACGCGTCCAGCGACCAGGATGCGAACCCGGGTGCGAACCAGACCGCCGGCCACGAATCGAGCACCCAGCGCGTCTTCTCGCCGTGGTAGCGGGCCAGCCGCGGAAATTCGTCCGCATCGTCGAGCGCGGCATGCATCCGGCGGATGCCTTGCAAGGTCATCGGTTCCACGAAAGCCTGGCCGGCCATGCTGACCACCGCCTCGCACAGTTCCGGATGCGTCGCCGCCAGCACCAGCGCCATCGGCCCGCCGATGCTGTGGCCGAGCGGCACGCACCGACGCACGCCGAGTGCCTGCATGACAGCCGGAAAATACGTGTCCGCCTCCTCGCGGAACAGGTGCGCGCCGAGCAGCGCCTCGCGCGCACCGGACTTGCCGTAGCCCAGGCGGTCGTAGGCGATCACCGGACGCCCGCTGATCGTGGCCAGTGCTTCGGGAAAATCCTTCCATTGCGCCACCGAGCCCAGCGAATCGTGCAGCAGCACGAAGGGCGCGCGGTCCGCATGCGGCACGCGCCACTCGCGCACATGCAGATGCCCGCCGGGGACATCGACGGCATGCTCGGCAACATCAGGCGACATGGTTCATCGGTACGGCCAAAACCGCATGGTCCCACAAATCCGGAAACCGCTGCCGGATCCATTACGATGTCCGGACGCATGGCACGACCAGGGGGAAATTCATGAACGCGGATACGCTCAAGGAGCAGCACCGGCGATTGCGCGACGACCAGCCCGAGCCACTGCGCGTGCGCATCCACCGCGCCATCAGCTGGCTGTCGCGCGCCGAGCGCGAGGACGACGATCCGGATGCCCGTTTCATCTTCCTGTGGATCGCCTTCAACGCCGCCTATGCCAGCGAGTTCGGTTTCGAGCGCACGGAACACGACCAGGCCAACGCCTTCATCGAGCGCCTGCTGGCCTGCGACACGGAAAAACGGCTGCATCACGCGTTGTTCAAGCAGTTCAGCGGGCCCATCCGCACCCTGATCGACAACCGCTACGTGTTCGAACCGTTCTGGCGCGCGGTGCGCAACCACGAGTCCGGCGACGCATGGAAAAGAACCTTCGACGCCAGCCGCAAGCGTGCCATGTACGCGCTGATGAACGGCGAGACCGGCACCCTGCTGTCGATCGTGCTGGGGCGCCTGTACGTGCTGCGCAACCAGCTCATCCACGGCGGTGCCACCTGGGGCGGCAGCACCAATCGCGCGCAGGTGAAGGACGGCGTCGCGATCCTGGGAACGCTGGTTCCGATCATTGTCGAACTGATGATGCGCGGCACCGGGGAAGACTTCGACGCCGTGGCCTTCCCCGTCATCTGACCCCGAGGCGGGCAGCGCGGGCACTGCCCGCCATCGCACGTCCGTATCTGCGGGTCTTCCCCGGAGTGCAGGTGCGGTGAAACCAGGCTCAGCGCAAGGCCCCCTGCGGAAACTGGACCTTGTCCGGCTCCCGGTTCATTGCCGGCAGGGCCTGGCGCAGGATGCGGTTGCGACGCCCGGTGGTGTCGCGCGGTTCCACCGGATAGGACACCACGGCCTCCAGCCAGGCGTGGGAGGTCACCCGGAAATACACGGCGGCGGCGACATCCTCCTGCCGGTTTTCGCGTTCGGCGTATTGCTCGCGGAAATCGTCGTCGGCGGCTTCGCGCAGGCAGGTTTCGACGAAGGCGAGGTCGCTGGTATAGGCGATCTGGACGGCGGTTTCGTTCCAGATGAAGGGCTTGAACGGGCCGGAGTAATTGATGACTTCGGAAGTCAGGATGATGCTGTTGGGGAAATGGGTGATGCGTCCGCTGGTCCGGTCGTTGCCGAGGTAGTCGCCGCTGCACTCGCGGATGCGCGTGTCCAGGTAGCCGATCTCGATGACGTCGCCGCGCAGCTTGCCGAGCTGGATGCGGTCGCCGACGTGGTAGGGATGGCGGAAGATGATGTACAGCCAGCCGATGAACGAGGCGATCGGCGCCTGCAGCGCGAAGCCCAGGACCAGCGAGATGATGCCGAAGCTGACGGCCGCCGCGTAGAGGTTCTGGAACACGAAGGAGATGCCGATGATGACGACCAGCACCCAGGTCACCATGCGCGTCAGGCGCACCAGGTTGTAGCGGACGCCCTCGCTGTTGCCGGAGCGGTCGATCAGCCGTTCCACCAGCTTGCCGGCCATGACGACGACCATGATCGCGAACAGCGCGATGCTCAGCTTTTCGAGGAACGGCAGGTAACGGCGCCAGTGCGAGGCATCGTCCGGGATGAGGTTCGCCACCACGTCGAAGTGCAGCACGTAATACGCAATCAGAAAAACGGCGGCCAGCATCGCGCTGGCCCGGATGCGATAGGTCTTGTCTGCTGCCATGTCGAATCTCCGGAACAC
>CAZBZD010000079.1:0-8482 GCA_964496295.1 uncultured Rhodanobacteraceae bacterium
GGGTAGCGGGGGCGCATGTCTGGAAGGATCGGCCTGTATTCAACAACCGAACGCTTTTCGAACCCTCTGTCCGATACTCGCAGAAATTCCTCGGCCAACGATTTTCGCGCCCCCGCTGCCCATCCCCGATCCCTTGTGCGTTCAAGCGAGGTGCCCCCGCTACTCGCCCCGGGTCCCTCGCCCCCAACCTCTGCGGAGGCATGAATGAAAACGTTTGCAAAGTGGAATGAAAACGTTTACATTGCCATGGAACCGAATCGAGAGAGGGGTATGTCCATGACGGTCACGATCAAGGATGTGGCCAAGGCGGCCGGTGTATCGGTGGCGTCCGTATCGCGCGCGCTGAACGGCCATGACAACGTGACCCGTGACACCCACGAACGCATCATGCAGGCAGCAAGGCAATTGCATTACATGCCCAACGGCGCGGCGCGCAGCCTGATCACGCGGCGCACGCAGACCATCGGCGCCCTGCTGCCGGACCTGCACGGCGCGTTCTTTTCCGAGCTGATCCGCGGCATCGACCTGGCCGCCAGGGCGCGCGGGCTGCACCTGCTGGTGTCCAGTTCGCACGACAACGCCGACGAGGCCGCCGCCACGCTGCGCGCGATGCGCGGGCGCGTTGACGGCCTGCTGCTGATGACGCCGCACGCCGACGCCGGCTTCCTGTCGGTCAACCTGCCGCCGGCCCTGCCCACCGTGTTGATGAACGCCGGCAGCGGCGACGGCAGCCATGCCTGGCTGACCGTGGACAACCACGGCGGCGCGCATGCCATGACCCGCCATCTGCTGGACGGCGGCTACCGGCGCATCGCCTTCATCCGCGGCCCGGACAACAACACCGACGCCCAGGAGCGCCTGCGCGGCTACCGCGAGGCCCTGGGCGGGCTGGCCGGCGAATGCGAACACTTCTGCATGCCCGGCGACTTCCTCGAGTCCTCGGGCTATCGCGCGGGACGCATCCTGCTCGGCCTGACGCCGCGCCCGCAGGCCGTGTTCGCCGCCAACGACATGATGGCCCTGGGCTGCCTGGCCGCGTTCAACGAGGCCGGGGTGAAGGTGCCCGCGGACATCGCCCTGGCCGGTTTCGACGACATCCCGATGGCGCGCTACATGACGCCGTCGCTGAGCACGGTGCGCGTGCGCATCGCCGAGTTCGGCGAGCGCGCGCTGGCACGCCTGGTCGACGCCATCGAACGCCCCGACGACACGCAAGCCGTCGAGGAAGTGATGCCGACCGAACTGGTCATCAGGACTTCGTGCGGGCTGAAGGCCATATCGCCCGGCCGCGCAAGGGACCTGCCCATGCCCACGGAAGGACGCCAAACATAACGACAACCGGCCTGATTCCAACGCGAGGGGAGAATCGCCATGTCACGTCCGAACAACATCCGCGGCTGCGCCGACGCAGCCATCCCGGTCCGCCGCAGCCCGGCTGCGCGCGGGGCTCCCCGTGCCGGCCGGCATCTCCGGCGGCATCTGCTGGCCTGCCTGATCGGCGGCGCGCTGGCGGCCGGCGCCGTGGCGCTGCCCGCGACATCGTGGGCGCAAAGCGCCAACGCCAGGGTACGCGGCACGGCGCCGCCCGATACCGAGATCACCGCGTTCAACGTCGCCACCGGCGTGACCCGCCACACGCGCAGCAGCGCCGACGGCAGCTACACGCTGGTCGGCCTGCCGCCGGGCACCTACACCATCGACGCCGGCCCGGGCACGCAGCGCACCGTCACCCTGTCGGTGGCCTCGACCTCCACCTTGAACCTGACGAGCCCCGCGGCCGCGCAGCCGACGCCGAGCACCGCCAATGCCACCGAGCTGCAGGGCGTCGAGGTCGTCGCGGGGGCGATACCGGAAGTGAAGACCTCCGAAGTCGCCACCACGATCTCGCAGCACCAGATCGACACCATCCCGCAGATCTCGCGCAACTTCCTGGAGTTTGCCGACATCGTGCCGGGCATGGTGTTCAGCGTGGCCGCCAACGGCAATACCTCGCTGCGCGCCGGCGCGCTGAACAACAGCCAGGTCAACGTGTTCATCGACGGCGTCAGCCAGAAGAGCTACGTCATGGGCGGCGGCATCGCCGGGCAGAACGCCAGCCAGGGCAACCCGTTCCCGGAGCTGGCGATCGGCCAGTACAAGGTCATCACCTCCAACTACAAGGCGGAGTACGCGCAGTTGTCCAGCGCCGCGATCACCTCGGTGACCAAGTCCGGCACCAACGAGTTCCACGGCGAGGCCTTCGAGCGCTACACCAACGACGGCTACCGTGCGCGCACGCCGGCCGAGATCGCCGCCGACAAGAAGACGCCCTCGCACGAACGCGAATACGGCGTCGCCCTGGGCGGCCCGATCATCAAGGACAAGATGCACTTCTTCGTGACCTACGCGGCCAAGCGCTTCGGCACGCCGACCGCGATCGCGCCCAGCGCCGATGCCGTTCCCGGCGTGCCCTACCTGCCGGCCGGGGTGACCGCGCAATTCGGGCCGGCCAACCTGCCGTTCGAGGAAGACCTGTACTTCGCCAAGCTGGACTGGGAGCCGACCGACCGCGACCGCTTCGAGCTGAGCGCGCGCATCCGCAAGGAGAGCACGCGCAGCCAGATCGGCGGCACCAAGGCCGCTTCCTCGGCGCTCGACCAGAAGAACACCGACAAGCGCTACGTGCTGAAGTGGGACCACAGCGGCAACCGCTGGTTCAACGAAATGATGCTGACCCACCAGTACACGTTCTTCCAGCCCACGCCGATCGAGACGGGCAACGGCTACATCTACACCTGGGACCTGGGTACGCGGGATCCGGTACTCATCCACACCGGCCCGGCCTCGCCGCTGGCCGCGCAGAACAAGGGCCAGAAGGGCTGGACGTTCAAGGACGACCTGACCTTGAGCGATTTCCAGTGGCACGGCGACCACGTCATCAAGATGGGCGTGGTCTACCGCGACCTGACCCTGAAGGCCGCCGACGCGCTCAACATCAACCCGCAGTTCACCTGGAACGTCACCACCGCCGGCGTCGACGACATTCCGTACAAGGCCTTCTTCACCAAGCCCGTGACCGGCCTGAGCCTGTCGCCGACGGTGGTCACCAAGGACAAGCAGTACGGCTTCTACATCCAGGACGACTGGGCCGTCAACGACAAGCTGACGCTGAACCTGGGCCTGCGCTGGGACTACGAGGACAACCCGTCGTACACGGATTTCGTCACGCCGCCCAACGTGATCGACGCGCTCCTCAACGGCAGCATCGCCGACCGTCCCGGCGCGACGCCCGGCGAAACCTTCAACGATGCGCTGGTCAAGGCCGGCATCGACATCCACGACTACATCAGCACCGGCAGCAACCGTTCCAACGACTCGAACAACTGGCAGCCGCGCCTGGGCTTCTCCTACGACATCAACGCCGACCAGGCCCACGTGATCCACGGCGGCATGGGACGGTCCTATGACCGCAACCTCTACAACTACCTGCAACTGGAAACCACCAAGGCCGCGCTGCCGCAGTTCACGGTCTGGTTCCGCGATCCCGACACCGGCACCTGCCGCCACGACAGCACGCCCTGCTTCGACTGGGACCCCGCCTACCTGGATGGTCTGGCCAACCTGCAGGCGCTGGTCCAGGCGCACAACGGCGGCGAGATCGACATGCTCGACAACAACCTGAAAACGCCGTATTCGGACAAGTTCAGCCTGGGCATGTCCAACCGCATCGGCCAGTGGCAGACCGACGCCACCGTGGTGCGCACGCTGTACCACGACGGCTTCGCCTTCACCCTGGGCGGGCGCCATCCGGACGGCTCGTTCTGGGGCGGCCCGAACAACAGCCAGTGGGGCCAGAGCGTGCCCGGTTTCGGCGGCCTGATCCTGGGCAGCAACGGCATCAGCGTGCGCAGCACGCAGGTGCTGCTGTCGGCGAAGAAACCGTTCACCGTCGAGTCCGGCTGGGGCGCGACCTTTGCCTACACCTTCACGCACGCCAAGCAGAACCGCGACATCTCGCAGCACTATTCGTTCGACTACCCGACCATCCATGACTACCCGTTCATCACCTCCAACGCGGCGGCCAAGCACCGCATCGTGATGACCGGCTCGCTCGACGGCCCGTGGGGCCTGGTGTTCGGTGCCAAGCTGACCCTGGCCACGCCGCTGCCGTGGAACGGCATTGCCTGCTACGGCCCCAATTCGGCCTACGCCAAGGCGGGAAACCAGGCCATCACGTTCCCCAACGGCAGCTACTGCCAGGCAGCCGCGGCCACGCCGCCCGGCGGCAGGTTCCTGGTCGGCGGCAAGATCTGGGGCTACCGCGACGTCGATTTCCAGGTCACCAAGAATTTCGACCTGCCCTACGGCGTGACGCTGTACGCCCGGCTGGATCTGCTGAACGCGTTCAACTTCAAGAACTATGTGGGCTACAGGGTCGACTCGTCGGGTCCTCCCGGCGATGTCCAGGTGACGTACAACCCGACGGGAGCGATCACCTACGCGCCGCGCACGGTCAAGTTCGAGCTGGGCGTGAGGTTCTGAAGTCCGCATCGTGCCCCGCCCCGCCGGCCGCGGGGCGGGGCACGGCGCACGTGACAACCACGGTGGCCGTGCCACCCGCATGCGACAGGTCTTGCCACGATGAGTTTTCGACGTTACCGCCCCTTGCTCGTCCCGGTCCTGCTGTTTCTGGCGTGCATCGCCGCGGGCGCGCCGCCGGCACGCGCGGCCAGTTGCGCGGCCGATCCGTCCGCGCCGGCGTTCGACGCGCTGTCACCCGCGCAGCAAAAGCGGCTGGACGACCTGGAACGGCGCACGTTCCGGTTTTTCTGGGATACCGCCAACCCGGCCAACGGGCTGGTGCCCGACCACTGGCCGGGTGAATCGTTTTCCTCCATCGCGGCGGTCGGTTTCGGCCTGACCGCCTACGGCATCGGCGCCGAGCGCGGCTGGATCACGCGCGACGAGGCCGCGCGGCGCACGCTGGCGACGCTGCGCTTTTTTGCCGACGCCCCGCAGGGCGACGGCGCCATCGATGCCACCAGCTACCACGGGTTTTTCTACCATTTCCTGGACATGCGGACCGGCCTGCGCCATTCGCGCGGGACCGAACTTTCCAGCATCGACACCAGCCTGCTGCTGGGCGGCGTGCTGTTCGCCCAGTCCTATTACGACCGCGACACGCCGGTCGAGCGCGCGATCCGCAAGCTGGCCGACCGCATCTACCGGCGCGCGGACTGGACCTGGTTCCGCGCGCGCCCGCCGCTGGTGACCATGGGCTGGCGGCCGGAAAGCGGTTTCGGCGGCTACGACTGGGAAGGCTACAACGAGGCGATGCTGTTGTACGTGCTGGCGCTGGGTTCGCCCACGCACGCGCTGAAGCCCGCCGCGTGGAAAGCCTGGACCCGCACCTACAAGAACAAGTGGGGCACGTTCCAGGGCTACACCTTCCTCAACTTCGGGCCGTTGTTCGGGCACCAGTACAGCGAGTCGTGGATCGACTTCCGCGGCATCAGCGATGCCTGGATGCGTCGCCACCACCTGACGTATTTCGCCAACAGCCGTTGCGCGGCCCGCGCGCAACGCGCCTACGCCATCGCCAACCCGGGCGGCTGGACCGGCTACGGCGCCGACCTGTGGGGCCTGACCGCCAGCAACGGTCCCGGCGATTTCAGGTTTTCGGCGCCCGGCAACCGCGGCATCTTCCACGGTTACCTGGCGCGTGGCGCGGGCCTGGGCTACATCCACGACGACGGCACCATCGCGCCGACGGCCGCCGCCGCGTCGATCGCGTTCGCGCCGAAGATCGCCATCGACGCCATCGACCACATGCTCGATCGCTACGGCAAGGTCGTCTACGGCAAGTACGGTTTCCTCGACGCCTTCAACCTCAGCTTCCACCACCGCGACGTGGAACTGCGCAGCGGCCGCGTGGTGCCGGGATTCGGCTGGGTGGACAATGAATACCTCGGCATCGACCAGGGCCCGATCCTGCTGATGCTGGAAAACTACCGCAGCGGTTTCGTGTGGAAAGTGATGCGACGCAATCCGTACATCCGGCGCGGCCTGCTCCGCGCGGGTTTCACCGGCGGCTGGCTCGAAAGCCGCGGCGACACGGCCACGGCGATGCCATGAGCGCGCGCCGCGCCGTGCGTTGGCTGGCGCTGGCCGTCATCGTGCTGCTGTCCGCCTGCGGCAGCGGCGACGAACGCACCGTCGTCACCTTCTGGGCCATGGGCCAGGAGGGCCAGATGGTGCGCCAGTTGATGCCGGCGTTCGAGAAGGCGCACCCGGGCATCCGCGTCGACGTGCAGACGCTGCCGTGGAAGGGCGCGCACCAGAAGCTGCTGACCGCCGTGGCCGGCGACAGCACGCCGGACCTGTGCCAGCTCGGCAACACCTGGCTGCCGGAACTGGTGATGCTGGGGGCGCTCGAACCGCTGGATGCGCGCGTCGCCGCCTCGCGGACGGTCGACCCGCGCGACTACTTTCCCGGCATCTGGAACACCAACGTCATCGGCGGCAGGCTGTACGGCATCCCGTGGTACATCGACACGCGGCTGCTGTTCTACCGCAAGGACATCCTGGCGCGTGCCGGCTTCGACCATCCGCCGCGCACCTGGGCCGAATGGGCACGCCAGATGGCCGCGGTCAAGAAACTGGTGGGGCCGGACCGCTACGCCGTGCTGCTGCCCACCAACGAATTCGAGCAACTGGAGTCGCTCGGCCTGCAGCAGAAGCAGCCGATGCTGCGCGACGGCGGCCGCTACGGAAACTTCGCCTCGCCCGGCTTCGAGCACGCGCTGCGTTTCTACGCCGAGGCGTTCCGCAAGGGCTGGGCGCCGGCGGTGGCCAATACCGAGGTGGCCAACGTGTGGACCGAGTTCGCGCGCGGCTACTACGCGTTCTACGTGTCCGGCCCCTGGAACATCGCGCAGTTCCGGGCGCGCATGCCGGCCGATCTGAAAGATGCCTGGGGCACCGCGCCGTTGCCGAGCCCGGACGGCCTCGGCGGCGGGCTGGCCGGGGGCGGCAGCCTGGTGATCTTCAAGGCGTCGAAGCACAAGCGCGCGGCGTGGCTGCTGGTCCAGTACCTGTCGCGTCCCGACGTGCAGGACCAGTTCCACGCCATCTCCGGCGACATGCCGCCGCGGCGCTCGACCTGGGAGCGTCCCGGCCTGGCCGACGATCCGTATGCGGGCGCCTTCCGCGAACAGCTCGAACACGTCAAGCCGGTGCCCAAGGTGCCCGAGTGGCAGCAGATCGCCACGCAGATGAGCATCGTCGGCGCGCAACTGGCCAACGGCAAGCTGACGGTGGAGCAGGCGGCGAAGAAGCTGGATGCGCGCGCCGACCGCATCCTGGCCAAGCGGCGCTGGGTGCTGGCGCGCAAGGAGGCCGCCCGATGACGCGCCGAGCAAAACCCGTGCGGGTAGGGCGGGCACTGCCCGCCGGGAGCACCTCGCGTATGCACGGAACCTTTCATGGCGGGCAATGCCCGCCCTACCCACATGTCGTCGTTCCCACGGTGGGCGGGAAGGTACGGCCATGAGACGCCACTGGGCCGCATGGATGTTCCTTGCGCCGGCAATGATCGTGCTCGCGGTGTTCTTCCTGCTGCCGGTGATCGCGGCGTTCGGGCTCAGCCTGACCGACTACGACATCTACGCGCTGGCCGACATCCGCAACCTGCGCTTCATCGGCCTGGGCAACTACTGGGCGCTGCTGCACCGGCCGCTGTTCTGGTCGGCGCTGTGGCACACGGTGTATTTCGTCATCGTCGGCGTGCCGCTGTCGATGCTGGTGTCGCTGGGCGCGGCGCTGCTGCTGAACTCGAAGCTGGCGCGCGCCAGGCCGTTTTTCCGCACCGCGCTGTTCGCGCCGGTGGTGACCACGGTGGTGGCGGTGGCGGTGATCTGGCGCTACCTGTTCCAGGCCCGCTTCGGGCTGGTGAACTACGTGCTCGATGCCGTCGGCCTGGACCCGGTGAACTGGCTGGGCGATCCCGACTGGGCGATGCCGACGATCATTCTGTTCGCGGTGTGGAAGAACTTCGGCTACAACATGATCATCTTCCTGGCCGGCCTGCAGGCCATCCCCGAAAACCTGTACGAGGCGGCGCGCATCGACGGCGCCTCGGCGTGGCGGCAGCTCGTGCACATCACCTTGCCGATGCTCGGGCCGATCATGCTGCTGGTGGGCGTGCTCACCATGTCCGGTTATTTCCAGCTGTTCGCCGAGCCCTACGTGATGACCCGCGGCGGGCCGCTGCAGAGCACCGTCAGCGTGCTGTACCTGATGTACAACGACGGCTTCAAGTGGTTCAACCTGGGCCTGGCCTCGGCGGTGGCGTTCATGTTGTTCGTGGTGATGTTCGCCGCCACCGCGGGCATGTGGATGCTGGCCAAACGCCGGGGGCATGCATGAATCCGCGTCTGGCCAAGGCATTGATCAACGGCTGCCTGGTGGCCCTGGCCGTGGTGGCGCTGTTTCCGCTCGCGTG
>CAZBZD010000080.1:0-1670 GCA_964496295.1 uncultured Rhodanobacteraceae bacterium
GCGCCTCGGCATCAGCGACGGGCTGGTGCGGTTGAGCGTGGGGGTGGAGGATGTCCAAGACCTGAAGGAAGAACTCGATCGTGCACTCGGACGCTGATAGTCAAGTGGCGCAGGACGGCGCGACCATGAATGTATCCCGCTCCATCGCCGACGTGGCGCAAAAGGACAGGAGTCTGTGGCAAATCAGCTACGTGCGCCGGTTGTTCCATGACCTTGCGGAAAGCCTGCGCAACCCCGAGTTCTGGACATTGTCGGCGTGGCTGGACATTGTCGTCACCTACCGACGGTCGCGCCTGGGCGCGTTGTGGCTGCTGGCACCGTCGATCGTCTACGCATGGGGTGTCGGCTTGCTGTTTGGCGGCTTGTTCGGAATCGACATCTTCAAGTACGTGTCCTACGTCGGCATGGGCTTCATGATTTTCGGCGTGATGAGTTCGACGATCACGCAATCCACGCACGTGCTGTTCCAAGCGCGTTCGTTCATCATGGACGGTCGCATGCGCCTGACCGACTTTGTCCTGCGTTGCCTGGCCAAGTCCGTATTCCATTTCCTCGTGGCCATACCGGCCGTCGCGCTCGCCTTGATCCTGTATTTGCCGGGATTTCATCCGCTCGGCTTCTTGACGGGCCTGGGTGGTTTGGCGCTGATCGTGATCGACACCTTTTTCATCGGCGTGATCTTTGCTCTCATTGGCGCACGGTTTCCGGATGTTCAGGAATTGGTCGGCAACCTGATGAGAGTGATGGTGTTCCTGACTCCGATCATCTGGCTTCCTTCCCAGATGCCGCCCGAGAGCCTGCGCGGCCAATTGGCGCGCATCAACCCCTTCTTCCACATGTTGCAGGTTGTCAGGTCGCCCATCCTGGGAGAACCGGTCGGCATGTATTCCTGGTATTACGTGGGCATCCTGACCGTGGTCAGCGCTGTGCTGGCGGTTTTCCTGTACCGGCGTTACGCGCGACTGGTGCCCATCTGGTTGTGAGGCAGGCATGGAAGTAAGCATCAAGGCCGAACAGTTGTCGCTGGCCGTCCCCACGTACCTGCAAGGCGACCGCGTGTCGAGCCGCTGGCGGTCGGTATTTTTCGGGGCCATGTTCGATCCGCCCCGGCGGCGGACGATACCGCTGCTCGAAAACTTCAATTTCACCATCCGTGAAGGCGAGCGCATGGCGCTGCTGGGTCAGAACGGCGCCGGCAAATCCACCCTGTTGAAAGTGCTCAACGGTGCTTATGCGCCCTCGGCCGGGCGCTTGACGGTCAAGGGGCGCACGCAGTCCCTGGTGAATCTGTCGCTGGGGTTCAGCCCCCAGGCCACCGTGCGCGAGAACATTTTCCTGCGTGGCACGGCGATGGGCCTGGCAACTTCGTACATCCGCAAGCACATCGACGACATCCTCGAATTTGCCGATGTGCCCGACAAGGTCAACCAGCGGTTGTACACGCTCTCGACCGGCCAGAAGATGCGCCTGGGATTCGCCATATCGACATCGATCCAGCAGGATATCCTGTTGCTGGACGAGTGGATCGGCACGGGCGACGCCAACTTCAAGACCAAGGCCATCGAGCGTCTGCAGGGCCGGGTCAACGGCAGCAAGATCGTGGTGCTGGCCAGCCATCGCACCGGCATCCTGCGCGAAATCTGCAACAAGGGCATGGTGATCGACCACGG
>CAZBZD010000080.1:1770-8302 GCA_964496295.1 uncultured Rhodanobacteraceae bacterium
GACCCGGTCACGCCACTGCGCCAGTCCGAACAAGTGACCCTGGCCATGCAGAGCGCCGCGGAGGCCTGACAACCATGCCGCAGTACCAGTCCTTCCCCGGAGCGCACGGTGACTCGCGCTCCCTGGACAAACTCGAGGCGCTGCGCCTGCCGGTGATGGATGGGCGCAGTTTCCTCGACGTGGGCTGCAACGAAGGCTTCTTCTGCGGGTTCGCCCGTTTCGCCGGGGCCAGTCGTTCCGTGGGCCTGGACCATTCCGGCGAATTCATTGAACGCGCCCGCGCCCGGTTCCCCGATTGCGAGTTCCACCACCAGGGCTGGGACTGCCTGCCGGATGGCCCGTTCGACGTGATCCTGCTGGCTTCGGCATTGCACTATGCCGACGACCAGCCCGCGCTGCTGCATCGCCTGGTCGACCGCCTCAGTCCTGACGGGGTACTGGTACTCGAGCTCGGCATCGTGTCCTCGAAACAGTCCGAATGGGTCAGCGTGCAGCGGGGGATCGACGAGCGCGAGTTCCCGTCCATGATGAAACTGCGCGAGATCCTCTCGCCCTACGCATTCAAGTGGATGGGTCCCAGCGTCAACCAGGCTGGCGACCCCGTGGCGCGCCACGTCGTGCACGTTTCGCACCGGCGCCCGGTGGCCTACCTGTTGATGCAGCCGCCGGCGCACGGCAAGAGCAGCCTGGCGAACAAGCTGTTTGTTCCGGCCGGCGTCCCCGTGGTGTCAGGGGATTTGCTGGTGAGCCGCATGGCGCGTGACGATGCGGCTGCCCCGGAAGCACTGCGTGAAGCCGTCGCCGAGGACTTCTCGCCCTACTTCATGGACCGTTCGATCGAGCGGGTGTTCGCCAAGGGGCTGGGCCGCGAGTTCGTCGCCACATGGCTGGCCGAGGCAGGCAAAGGCGACTTTGCCGTCGATGGCTATGTGCCAAGCCGTTACCATGGCCAAGTGCGCCAACATCTGGTCGATGCCGGCTACCTGCCCGTGGTGCTGGACTGGGAGCGGGCCGGTCCGGTGCTGCTGGGTGGCCCGACGTTGGAGCGCGCGGCCAAGGCCTTTTATCGTTCCCAGGGAAAAAGGGGGGCAGTGCTGCCCGGCGATGCGTCCGGTTCCGGGGCAGGTTCGGCCAGGGGTTGCGTGGACCGCTTGAGTGTAGCCAGGGGCCGGCTGATCATCCGCGGCTGGGCCAGGGATGTACAGGGCGACGTGCCCACCACGCTGGTCATCCGTCTCAAGGGCAGGATCGTGACCTGCACGGATTTCGAGATCATGCCGCGCCCGGACGTGCAGCGACGTTTCGAATCAACGCACGACCGGTTGGGCTTTCGCATCAGCATGGATGTCGATGGCATCGGCCAACCTGCCGACCTGGGCAAGGAATTCGCGGTGGCACCCATGGGGGGACGCGCATTTCGCCTGACGCCGAAGGTGGCGAAATTGCTGAATCGCAGCTGAGTATGGATGGAGCAGAACATGCAAGATACCGACCAGGTCCCCCTCAACGACGAAAACCACCGCGATACCCTGCAATGCGAAAGCGACCGGTTGCGTGCGCAACTGGAGATGTGTCGCCACGACCTGCGCCAGGCACAACTCGAGCTTGCCCGGGCACGCGTGATCCAGGAATCGCTGGAGGAGCAGTTGCACGCCGCCGCTGACCCCGCAAAATCCGATGCATCGCCCACCAGGGCAAAGTCCGCCCAACAAGCCGCGTGGACCACCAGGTTACGCCAACGCATGCGCATGCCGCCGAGCGAGCGAGCCGTGCAAAAGGACATCCGGCTGTTGCGCGATTCGGGCTGGTTCGACACCGACTGGTACCTCACCGAATACCCGGACGTGGCCCAGTCCGAGGTGGAGCCGATCCGCCACTACTTGCTGTTCGGCGCTGCCGAGGGTCGCAATCCGGGGCCGTCGTTCAACACCCACGCATACCTTCGCGACCACCCCGAGCTTGTGGACCGCCACGTCAACCCGCTTGTCCACTACTTGCGTTCCGGGCAGGAGGCAGACAAGTGAAAGTGACGGACGCACGGCTGCTGCCGGACGTACCTCCGCACGACCTCGATGCGTATCGGATCGACGCCGGGGGCACCGCGCCGGAAGCCGACGAGGAGCGCATCGAGCGCGAATGCCGGCTGTTGGCCGATACCGGCCTGTTCGATGCCGAATGGTACTTGCGCAACCATCCCGACGTGGCGCATGCCGGCGTGGATCCGTTGCGCCATTTTTGCGAATACGGCTGGCAAACCCTGCGCAATCCTTCGGCTGATTTTGACGTGTGGTGGTATTGGTCCACGCACCTCGATCCGGCACGCGAATCGATCAATCCGCTGGTCCATTATGCGCTGGCCGGGCAACAGGCCGGCCTGGCCACCCGGCCGGCCCCTTGCGTCATGGATGCCCCGGGCCACGAGTTGCCGCACGACCGGCCCGTGCGCCGCGCCTGCCTGTTCGCCGGCTACGACCCCGACGGTCTGATGGACGAATGCGTCGTGGCCTACGTTCGCGAGCTGTCGCGTCACGCCGACGTCTGGTACCTCGTCGACGGCGACATGCGGCCGGGCGAACTGGACAAGCTGGCCGGCATCACGCGTGGCGCGTGGGCCAAGCGCCACGGTGCCTACGACTTCGGCTCCTGGTCGATGCTGGCGCGCGACCTGGTCGGCTGGGATACGTTGCGCCAGTACGACGAAGTCCTGCTGGTCAACGACAGCAGCTACTTGTTGCGTGACCTGGACGACGTGTTCGCCCGCATGGACGCAAAGCCCTGCGACTGGTGGGGCCTGCAGGCCACCAAGGGGTTGTTCGCCACGCGTTACCACCCGGCCAACCAGTTCCGCGAGCCCATTCCGATCGACGAAGTCAAGCGCGAGTGGTTGCCGCGCTACGAGGCTGAGTATCCCTACGATTTCCTCATCGGATCCTACTTCCTTGGTCTGCGCCGACCGGTGCTGGACGATACCGGCTTTCGTCGCTTGTTCGATGCGGTGGTGCCGCAGTCGCGCAAGGCCAACGTCATCGGCAAGTACGAAATCGGCCTGGGCCGGTACCTGATGGCCAACGGGCATCCATTCGACACCTTTATCGAGCATCTGCACCCGTTTCACCCGATTTTCAGCGAGTCGGCGTTCACCCTGATCGGCCTGGGCTTTCCGTTGCTCAAGCGCTACCTGTTGGCCGAAAACCATTACCAGATCGCCGGCCTGGCCGACTGGAAGCAGCGCGTGCTCGACAAGGTGCCCGATGCCCCGGTCGAACGCATGGAGCGACACCTGTGGCGCGTGTCCGACAACGAAAAGTTGCAGCGCAACTTCGGCATGGAACAGGGACCAGCCGGGTACCCGGTTTATCCAACCCTTATGACAGGCGCTGGCTTTGCTCATGCCGACGCATCCACCCCGACCCACGATCACTGGTGGGCTTTTCCCGTGTGCGGCTTCACTCATCGGTTCACCGGCAACGAGCGCGCCGTGTTTGAAGTCGTCAAGAACGACCCGTCGATCAAGAAGATCGTGCTCACGCGCAGCAAGCGCATCGATGTGGATGGCGAGAACGTCGTCACGCTTCCGCTGCGCAGCCGCGACGGGCAATACCACCTGATGCGCTCGCGACAGATCTTCATCAAGCACAGCCCCACGCGCAACATCGGCTTTCCCGTTTCGCCGGAGCAGCACAACATCATCAACCTCTGGCACGGGGTGCCACTCAAACGCATCGGCTACGCGTCACTGGCCATGGCCGACAAGCTCGGTCGCCTGGCCCGGGAGCATCGATACTGCCGCGCGGTCATCGCCGCCTCGCACGTCGATGCCATGGCGATGGCATCGGCCTTTTATCCATTGACCTACAACGATGTCTGGCAGACGGGCCTGCCGCGACACGATTTCGTCACCCGTCCCCGCGCGGAACTGCCCGTCCACTTGCGCGAGCAATCCGACCGCCTCGCACAACGGCTGGACGGGCGCCGCCTGGTGCTGTTCGTGCCCACCTTCCGCCACGGACACGAAGATGCGTACTACCATTTCAGTGACGACGAACTGACATGGCTGCGTCGTTGGCTGGAGCGGAACCAGGCGGTCCTCGGCGTGCGCGAGCACATGGCCGACACGGCATGCGTCTACGGCACGCAGCTCGAAGCCGTCGGCGCGCTGAACCTCTCCGATACCCGTTTCGAGGATGTCGAGGTGCTGTACCGGCATGCTGCCTTGTTGCTCACCGATTACTCCAGCTGCTTCATCGACTTCATGCTCACCGGCCGTCCCGCGATCAGCTTCGCCTATGATTTCGAGCAATACGTGAGTAGCGAGCGCGGCCTGTTCTACGACATGGACCAGGTGTTCCCCGGCCCTGTCTGCCGCGACTTCGACCAGTTGCGCAGTGCGCTGGACAAGGCCTTCGATACGCCGGATGCGCTGGAGCGCGAGCGTTACACGTGGAAGCGCAACCTGTTCCTGGACCACGTCGACGATGCCAATGCCTGGCGCGTCGTGCAGAGGGTGAAGGGCCTGTACCGGCAGCCCGAATCCACCGATTCGACTGAAGGCTGATCCGTTGGACCGTACCGATACCTGGCAGTTGATGCCGCGGCGGCACGCCTCGCCGGTCATGTGCGACCTCATCCCGGATGCCAGCCTGCGGCGCGTGGACAGCCGGGCAGGCCCGGTATGGGAATCGACAGGTGATCACGCGGGATTCCGGTTTGGCGCCCCGGTATCCACCGATGGCCTGCCTGCCGGCTGGTATGCCTTGCGCGGCCGCATCGAATGCCTCGACGGCGTGGTGACACTGCCTTCCCTGCGGCCCGGATACGAGCAGGGCGGCGTGGTCGACGACGGCGAGATTCCATTGCCCGATCCGGAAGCTTCCGGCGAAATCCGTGCGCTGGTGTTGTTCAAGTACCCGGTATCGGCGCTTTGTTTCTGTCCCGGCGTATGGGCCGCACGCTTTCGCATGCATGGGTTGCGCCTGGAGCGCGTATCGCGCATGGCCGCCTTGTGGATGATGTTGCGCGGCACGGGGCAGGGGTTCCTTCCACGCGTGATCCTGCGCCGCGGGTTGGCGTTTGTTGCGCGGCTGTGCACCAGTGGCTTGCGCGCGGCCACCACCGAAGCCTTCGATGATTACCTGACACACCAGCGGCCGGTCGGCCTGACCGATTACGACGTGTGGATCCGCAAGTACGATACCTTCACCCCGAGCCGTCTGGCGGTATTGCACGAACGTGCGTCGGCCATCGGCACCGGGGACGTATCGCTGTCCGTGCTGTTGCCGGTCGAGCAAGGCCCCGTGGCGGCATTGCAACATCGTATCGACAACATTTGCCGGCAATTGTGGAACGGCTGGGAACTGTGCATCGTTGCCGACGCCTCGTGCGGTGCGACTGTGGTGAAGGCCCTCGGCGCCTGCGCTGCCGAAAACCCGCGCATCCGCATGGAATCCGTGCGGGAAACGGGCCTGGTTCCTGCTTTCAATCATGCCCTGGGAATGGCAGGCGGCGAATACGCCATGGTGCTGGGGCAGGGCACCCGGCTGCGCCGCCACACCTTTCTGGAAATGGCCAGCCTGCAGCACGACCATGCGGACGCGGCCTTCGTGTATGCAGACGAGGACGTCCGGACCGACGGGGGCAAGCGGCACGATCCGTACTTCAAGCCGGAGTGGAACCCCGACCTGTTGCGCAGCCAGAATTACATCGGGGGGTTGGCGATGATCCGCACGGATCTATTGCGCGCCGTCGGCGGCCTGCGCGAAGGCTTCGGAGGCAGCGCCCTGCACGACCTGTTTCTGCGCTGCACCGAACGCCTGCCACGTTCGCAGGTGTACCACGTGCCCAAGGTGCTGTATCACCGCGACCGGGAACCGGCCTGGAGTCCCCAAAGCGAGCGCCGCCGGCATCGGGATGCGGATGCTGCGCGCGCCGTCGCGGAGCACATGAGCCGCTTGGGCAGCGATGCGCACGTGGAGGCCCTCCCCGGCAACACATTCCACGTCCACTGGCCGCTGCCCACGCCGCGCCCGAAGATTTCCGTGATCATCCCCACCCGCGACCGGGTCGAACTGCTGCGCACCTGCGTCGAAAGCATCCTGGCCAGGACTACCTGGCCGAACTACGAAATCGTCGTCGTCGACAACCAGTCGTCGGACCGCGACACGCTGGCGTACCTCGACGAGCTTCGCGGTCACGACCACATCCGGGTATTGCGGGACGACACGCCCTTCAACTACGCGGCCATCAACAACCGCGCCGTGGCACGGTGCGACGGCGAGCTGGCATGCCTGCTCAACAACGACATCGAGGTCATTTCCCCGCACTGGCTGGAGGAAATGGCCGGGCACGCACTGCGCCCCGACGTGGGTGCCGTCGGCGCCATGCTCTACTACCCGGACGACACCATCCAGCACGCCGGCGTCATCCTCGGCCTGCATGGCGTGGCCGACCACATTTATGCGGGCAAGCCGCGCGGCTACCCGGGCCATGGCGGTCGTGCGCGCGTGGCGCAGGAACTGTCGGCGGTCACGGGCGC